>JBGSMR010000177.1:0-3136 GCA_041740065.1 Chthoniobacterales bacterium | reverse complement strand
CGGTATCTGCTTGAAGTTCGCCGTCCACTTCCATTTCAAATCCGATGGATGTCGCTAACTCGCGGGCCAGTATGGCAGCAGCTGCCATCTTTTCTGTCGAGGGAGTGACTGCGCTCCGTTTGGTTGAAAAACTTAACATTGCGACCCGCGGTTTTTGACCGAATACCTGACGGGCCAGCATGCCGGTTTGCACACCAATGGACGCCAATTGCTGCATCGTAGGTTCAGGAACGACACCGCAGTCACTGAAAAACAAAACTCCATCGTCTCCGAACTCGGAATTCGGCACGGCAACGATGACGGCACCCGCGACAATATCTGCATGAGGAAGCCGCTTTACAAGTTGGATCAGTGGACGGAGCAACGAACCGCTATAGGAACTCACGCCACCGACCAAGCCATCTACCAACCCGTGCTGAAGCATCATGGCAGCAAAATAATTGCGGTTCACCATAATGGCACGCGCGTCCTTGATGCCCATTTTTTTGTATCTATCCAAGCGTTCCAAACGCTCGCAAAAAAGCGGCAAGTCCGACGAGGTTTCAGGATTGATTATGGCCACATGATCAAGCGAAATTTTCTCGCTGAGCGCAATCCGCTCAATCACATCCCGCTGCCCAAGGAGCACCGGCACGCCTAAGTTGTTTTCGTAAAATTGCTGCGCCGCACGCAGGACACGCAGATCGTCACCTTCTGGAAAAACAATCCGTTTCGGATGGCGCTTGAGTTTTTCGTAAACGGAATCGATGAATTTCATAAGTAAATACCTAGAGTGAGACTGAGAGAGATAACCAAGTGAAACAAGCAAGAATACATCCAGTGCCATGATCCTCACTGTTCGCAATCGATCTCTTTCGTTCCCGCGTCGCCCGCTGATCATGGGAATCGTCAACATTAACGATGATTCATTTTCCGGAGACGGCAGGCTCGACAGCACTTGGGCGCTGGAGCGGGCAGCAGAGCTTACCGCGGCGGGAGCGGATATCATTGATGTAGGAGCTGAGAGCGCGCGCACCAACCGCGCAGCAATCACCGAATCCGAGGAGATTGCACGACTCCAGCCATTTTTGGCGGGCTTCGCAAATACCGTCGCTCAAACCATCCCCGCGGCAGGCGATCAGATATTCCCTCCGCTTCTATCGATAAATACATGGCGGTCAGCAGTGGCCCGTCACACGCTTGCTATCGCCGGTGATATCCTCAATGACATGAGCGGCCTCCCCTCCCCTGAGAATGCAGTAGCCGCAGCCGAAAACAGTGCAGCACTGTTAATCATGCACACCGTAGGCATCCCTAAGGTCACACATACTCATGTGGAATATAGTGACGTCATGGAAGCAATGATCACATTTTTTAAAGACCGCATTCGCGTAGCCTGCGAGGCAGGGCTCTCACCAAGCGCTATCATTCTGGATCCAGGCATCGACTTTGCAAAACAGCGGGACGATAATCTACGGGTCATGCGGGAACTGGCTCGGGTAACGGCACTGGGACATCCGGTCCTCATGCCTGTCTCACGGAAGACGGTAATCGGAGATGTCCTTAACATCCCTGATGCGAATAACCGCGACGCTGGCACTCTGGCATGTCTAATATCTGGAGCGCTGCGAGGCGCTTCGATCTTCCGTGTTCACAATGTGGAAGCTGCGTTCCAAGCCACGGTTACCCTCGACCGGATTCAAAACGGGAAACCGTGAACGTGCAGATCATGTCTTGTCAACGACCACTCCGCTGATTCCAAACGATAACTACGTATGACCCCTGACACATTCTCCGACCTGAGCCCTTTTGCCGCTGTCCTGTTCGGCGGAGTCTTACTCTTTTTCGGACGGAAGCTTTTTTGGCTCTTTGTGGCTGTCGTTGGATTTTTGTTTGGACTGGAATTCGGCACCCAAATGATGGTGGGAGCCGAGCAATGGATCATCTGGCTCGTTGCTCTCGTTATTGGACTGGTCGGTGCGCTCCTTGCCGTGCTGTTTCAGCGAGTCGCAATCATCCTGGCAGGTGCCGCAGCGGGCGGGTTGTTTTTCATGAATCTCGCAGTCGCCGGTGGGTCGAACAGCACCCTCCAACTTGTGGCCTTCATCGGAGGAGCCATCGTTGCAGGAATCCTCGCGGCAATGCTCTTCGACTGGGCACTCATCATCCTCTCAGCCATCACCGGCGCCAGCATGATCACCGGAGCATTCACGCTCTCCCCCGCCGTCGCGGCTCTCATCGTTGTGGTCCTGTGCATTCTCGGCATCGTTGTCCAAGCCCGCATGCGGCGCCTTCCCTCGGTGTAGCCCTCATGGTCAGGGCTGCGCATAGGCGGGACACTCAACTACTGATCGCGAAGCGCGGGCTCTGCTGTTTTCACCAAGAACTTTAGACTCATTCCGATAATGAAGACGGCCATGACTAATTGAAGCGCGGAAGCAACCCGTAGCATCGGATCGAGACCCGGGCTGACGGCCATGATCGACAATGCAGTCATTGGCATGGCAATCATGACTGCTGCAGGGATTGCTGCGAAAATATACGATATGCCCCGACTTTTTAGGAACACGGTAAACGTGGTCAGGGCGAGGGCAGCCAGCAATTGATTCGTCGCGCCAAAGAGCGGCCAGAGCGCCAGCCAAGCCGGCACCACGTTGCCGGAAAGATCTGTAAATTTTTGAAATGTCAGATATCCCGCGACCACGCAGACAAAAAGCGTCGACAAGTAACGCGAGACGGCGCCACTCCATCCAAAAAGTTCCTCAATGAGAAAGCGTGCCAACCGGGTGCACGTGTCCAGCGTCGTCAGCAAAAATGTGCTCACCGCCAGCATCGCAAACTCCGTGCCCAGCTTCATTGGAATCCCCAAGCTGGAAAAGAAAACCGCTGCGCCGCTTGCAAACGTATCGATGGGACTAGATTTCATTCCTCCGCTGACAGCAATACATCCGATAGCGAGAGTTGCGAGGATGCCCTCCACCAGCATTCCTCCGTAAGTTACCTTCCGTACGTCCGTCTCCCGGCTCAGCTGTTTGGATGTGGTTCCGCTGGCGACCATGGAATGGAATCCAGAGCAGGCCCCGCAGGCGACCGTAATGAAAAGGAACGGCACCAGCATCCCGAGATTCTCACTCTCAAACGCCTTGAATGCCGGGAT
>JBGSMR010000114.1:0-4659 GCA_041740065.1 Chthoniobacterales bacterium | reverse complement strand
ATCCGGCCCGTTGAGCCACAAATAATAATCGCCCATCCAAAGATCGCGAGTAAACCGGCTCCAGTCATACGCGATGCGTGCGCCGCCGGTGAGCTGCCACGCCGGGCTGGCGCTTTCAAAACCTCCGGAAAGAATTTCGTTGAGTCGGGAAGGGACTGATTTAAGCACGCTTGCACGAAGCACGGCAGGCAAATCGTCCGTCCCGGGTTGCATTAGGTTCCACGGCGAAGCCGAAGCATTTCCGAGCACCTTCACCGGTTGCCAATCGGCTGGAGCATCTTTGATAAACCAATCCTCGTCGCCGTCCAGACCGCACAACCAATCTTTCGAAGTCGCAAACTCCACGACAGTTCCATCCGCAAGCCAAACCATCAGCCCGGCAATGACTCCCGCTCCGCCGCCAGCATTTGTCGCCTCGATGGCGAGCCGATTTCTTCCGGAACGGAGATGCTCGGTCACGTCGAAGATCCCCGGGTTTTGCCAATTGTCTCCGCTGCCGATCCGCTCGCCGTTTAGCCAGACGGTATAAGAATCATCCGCCGTGATGGTGAGGCGGGCACGCTCCGGCTTTGCGTCGGCTGGCAATTCGAAGGTATTTTGCATCCGCACGGCGGCGGTCGTTTCGCCTGCGGTGGGATGCCAGATCCAGTCGCCAAGCGCCTGTCCGGCATCATCATCCTCGCTCGGTGGCAGTGCAACGAGCTTGACCTTCTCCGGCGAGAGCGGCAGGTCGAGCCAGGCCAGACCGATGTCGCGGCCCATGGCTTGATGATCGTTGGAATGATTGCCATCGTAAAAAATCGCGAGCCGGTTGCCTACTTTGGTGACTGTGGCCATGCCGATCACGGTTTTGCTCCAGATGGAATTTCGGCCATCCAGCACGACCGCGCGGTCGCGGTCGCTCCACTTGTTGGGATCCTTCGTCCAATAGACCCACGTGGCGTCGGTGTGTGGCATCGGCAGCATGCGGATGTGGTTCACAAACCTCCAATACGTGCCATTGCTTTCCTCATAATAGATGGAGGAATTTTCCACCGGCGCGTGCAGAGACTGCTTTTCGTCAATCTCCCACGACCCCATCAAGTCGCGAGTACGGGCGATGCCGTGGCCGCCGTTGAAGAACATGAGATACTCGTCCTCGTGTTTGATGATGTGCCCCGGATAAGCCCCCAGCTCATACCATGTCCCTGGTTTCGGACGGAAAGGAACGATGTCCCGGTGCTGCGTCCACGGTCCCTCAAGCGATTTTGAAGTGGCAGTCATGGTGAGATACGGCCCCATCGGCACGTAGTCCGGCGCCGGACTCGCGTTCGGGCTGGCGACGTAGAACATGTGCCAGGTGTCGCCTTCCTTGATGACCCAGGGACTACTAGCCGTGGCGGAGTCATCGCTGCCTTCCGGCCCGAGGGAAAGCATGCGCCCGTGTTTTTTCCAAGTCTTGAGATCGTCGCTGGTGGCCAGACACGCGAGCCAACCGGGGGCGGCGCAGCCGTCGTAGAACAAATAAAATTTCCCGTCTTCCTGCACGATGCTCGGCTGGCGCATACCCCGCTCGTCGCAGTTGTCCGGCCCGTCGCCGTGGCGAATGATACGGCCTTGGTCGGTTGCGTCGTAACGCGGCTCGTAGTGCTGGGTCTGGGCAAGAGCACACGTCGCGCTCGCGGCAAGAAGGAGGAAAGTTTTCATTAGAGTGTTGAGAGATGATTCAGCGAGTCAGCACGAGGGACTCGCCCTTTTTCATGGGCAAGGGAATTCCTGCTGCGGCTTGCGCTGCGGAAATGGTGCGTCCGTCTGAGGTTTTCCACGCGCCATCCGGCGGGAAGAGAAGACCGGGTTTGAACAGTTCCCCGGCCGTGCATTCGACGGTGATTCCACCATCGGCCTTCGCCGTGATCGAATAGACCGCGCCTTGGAATCCGATGCGGGTGATCGTGAGCGATGGCCAGTCCTTTGGCAGCGACGGGCGGATTTTTAGACCGTCGAGGCGGGGCTGCACGCCGAGGAATCCATCAATCATGATCTGTGGCAGGAGCAGCGATTCCTGAAATTCGCGCATAATTCCCAAGCCGCCGGTGCCAATGTCGGCACCTTGCATGGATCCCTCTTCGTTTTCTTTTTTGCCGCTGTAATACTCCAGATAGCCGCCTGCTTTTTTGACATCATCATACCATCGGATGATTTCTTGGAGGCGGGTCCACGCCGCATCGGGTCCGCGGACCTTGAGGATCGCCATGAGGTCGTGGTAGGAGAAGCCTAGGACGGATCCGCCGTCCTGAACCTGGCCACCCCAGGGAATATTTTCCGGCATGAACCAAGGAAAAATATACCATTCGAGATTACGCCGTGTCGTCATGCGGGGGCCGAAGCGGAACTTGTAAATGTCCTCCCCTTGGGACGTGTCGCCTTCCACGATGCGTTTGCCATCCAGCCAGTCTCGAATTTTGAGCGCTTGTTCAGGCAGGGCGAAGTCGTAGTAAATCGCCTCGTTATTGGTGAAGACGAACCCGTAATCCCAGCGGCTACCATCAACCAAATCTTCGGCCCCAATGAAGCGGCCAGTTTTGTCGTTGAACAAATACGGAGCGGCCGTTGCTTTCACCTCGGCGGCCAGTTTGCGCAGGTCGGCAGGATCAAACGTCAGCGCGCCTTGCTCGACGCCCCATTCGGGATGAACCGCGACCTGCTCCTCGAGTTCGGCCAAGCGAATCAGCGCCGCATAACCCAAGTATGTTGCATTGGTATCCCGCCCGCCGAAGGGTAAAATGTCGAAATAGTTGTTGCCGATCCCGCGACCGGGAGTGACCACTTTAGTTCCGTCCGGCGTGAACCCGATTCCGCTGCGTCCGTCCTTTCCGATGTCCGGGGTGACGACCATTTTTTCTTCACGGACGCGGTATTTTTTCAAAAAATAGGCAAGGGCCGTCCGCATTTTAGGCATACTCAGGCGCAAGAGATCGAGATCACCGGTCCAGGCGACGAAGTCGGTCATTCCGAGAATATACGAAGGATTATTGACGTTATGCCGCGTTTCCACCGCAGTCATTATCGCTTTGATGGAGATCGAGCCCGGGGTGGAATTGCCAAAACCGATTTTCAAGCGGGTCACCCGTGTCTCCAGATCAATGTCTTCCGGCAATTTGATCATCGTGACGAAGGGAATCCGAGCCGCGCGTGGTGGAGCCGAGAAATAGACTCTCCGAGCTGGGGAAAATTCCGGTTCATCGCTCGTCGTCCACTCTAGGTAAGGCTGGGATTCAGTGGAGAGCTGCGGTGCCAACCATTCGATTCGGACGTACGTCATCGAGCGTTTGGCCACATCGATTTCGGGGGAAACAATTGCGGCATGGGGCTCAGTCACATCGATCACCCACCCATCTGGTTCGGATAGCGAAACGGTTTCGCAGCCTTCGAGTTTCCAGTCATCCACGGTGGTCGTGAGGAAGATGCCAAATGGATCGCGATAGGGGACAAACTCCAGCGAGAAGTGCCAGCCCTTGCCGGCAGATTGTGTCCACATGGGAAATGGCCACCCTTTGGGGTGTCCCAGCCCGTAATGTTGATGCGTCGAAACATAGCCTTCTGGAGTGACTTCGCGCAGGGAGAGATACTGCCGCACAGCCAGGGCTTGGGAGCGGCCGTCCATGTCGTCGGTCAGTGCCGGCCAGGCCACGGTGCGGGGAATCCACGCGTCCCAAAGGGTGCCGCAGGTGAAAAACCAGTTCAGGTGGCGATTGTAGAAATCGCGCAGAGAGGCCATTTCCTTCTCTGCACCGGGAACGAAAAACTCAGGAAACGTGGGTTCGGGGACCGATGGCCTGTAGCCGACCATGCCAATGACCTGCGTATTCGGCTGCATGGCGATTGCAGGTGCCCACGAGGAATCGTTGAAATCCCCGGCCATCCAGTTTTCCGGCGGCTCGCCTTCGATAAACTTCCAACTGGTATCCATCGGCAGAAATCTTGGTGGCTGCCCATCCTTGAAGAAGAACGTCGCTTTGCCAATCAAGCCGATGGGAGTTTGCGGCTGGTTGGTGAGCCGCACGGTAAATGTGTTGCCGGTTGCTTTTAACTGGTCGATCGGCAGCGGGAAGAGCCCGGTCGTAACTGCGAAATCCTGCATGGGCCATGCACCGACCGTGCCGATCTCCGTGCCATTGAGCGAGAGCGTGGCCGAGTCGTCGCCGGAGAAAAAAATCCAAGCGCTCTCGATTTGATCTAAATCCGGAACATCGAAGGTTTTTCTAAAACAGAGCAGGCTTTCCGGTGCCGTGTCGTTACCGACATTGACGATCGCACGGGAGGAGATCCAGCCGCAGCGCCGCAGATCCTTGACGATTGCGGAATCGGGTTCGGATGCCGCAGGCTGGGCGAACAGAGCCACCGTGGAAAGAAATGCGGCTAGACTTAAAACGCTCGCGACGAGGAGGGAATATTGTTTCATTACGCTCTGTGGTTTCTTGAATTAGATTCTCTGGTTCACGGGTGAGTTGCTAGCGGGTGGCTTCCAGGCGGACATTGTCCCAGGCGATTTGTGCACCGTCGGAGACCAAGCGCACGCCGATGGTGCGATCTTTCGCTGCCTCCGGCACTTTCCACTCGAGGGATACGGGTTTGAAGGTTCCCGCCTCCTCGGAAGAAAACAGCGGCAGCTCGAGCGTG
>JBGSMR010000108.1:0-4515 GCA_041740065.1 Chthoniobacterales bacterium | reverse complement strand
TCCATCTCCGTCGGCGTCAGCGGAAGGGCTCCACGCAAACACCTTCCCGGGTTGGGGGTCATCACCCGGGTCATCTGGGTTGTCTGGCATGCCTCGCGCGTCACGTTCCGCCCCGGTGAATTCAGGGAAATCAAAATCGTTGTTATTGTCAGCGTCGATGGCCATTTCGGCTGCGAGGACCGCATACAAGGTGCTTCCAGCATAGGTTTTCCCGGGTATGTCTGATTCTTCATCCATGTCCTCTGGTGGGGTAACGGGATTCGAACCCGCTTGATTTACCTAAGTAAATTCGGAAAAAATGGCTTGCGTGACAAATGCGTGACAAATAGACTTCACCTATGTCACGCAGAGCAACTAAATCGAAGAAGGGACCGGTCGAAATCATTGAGGGGAAGGGTGTCAAGATTCCGATTTACTACAGCCCCTATCGCAACACAGAAAGCTATCTCCTGTCCTACTACAGCGATGGGGAGAGACAACGTGAGCGGGCGGCATCGATTCCTGCCGCCCGGAAAAGGGCCAAGGAGTTGATTGAAGAACTCTCAAATGGCACTGCCCATGTGGCGACGTTCACAGCCAAGGAGGCTGCTGCAGTTAACACCGCCGTGGACATCCTCCAGCCGCTGGACATCGGCTTGACCGAGGCCGCGAGGCAAGTGGCTGCTGCCAACGAAATCCTCGGCGGATTTGGCACGATTGAGGAGGCCGCTCGGCTGCTCGTGGCTGAACGGCAACGGCACCAGATTCCCCGCAAGTTATTCGGAGAGGTTGTGAAGGAGTTTCTGGAGGAGGTGAAGCCTCCCGCTCGTTCGTACCGGCATTGGTCGGATTGTTCGGGGCGGTTGAGCCTCGCCGCCGAAAAGTTCGCCACTGTGCCGATCATGGATATTCGGACCATTGATCTGGAAGAACATCTGAACTGCCTCAATCGTCGCGTTCGCACAAAAACAGGTATCAAAACGGTTCCCGGTCCCGCGAAAAAAGCCACCGGCCGCAATCGGAACAATTACCGTGGGGTTTTCTGCAATCTCTTTTCTTTTGCCCAACGTTTGGGATACCTGCCGCGCAATATCGAAACCGAGGCCGACCACCTGAGGGAAGCACCTGGTCGGGACGCCAATGTGGAAATTTATCAGCCCGAGGAGATGCAGGAGATTTTGGATGCCCTTCCTGACAAGTGGCTACCTTTTGCGGCCATCGGTGCGTTTGCGGGGTGTCGAGGAGCAGAAATTCACCGTTTGGACTGGAAGGACATCGATTTGGAGGAACGGCACATCACGGTTGAAAGCTCCAAATCCAAGACTGGAAAGCGCCGGGTTGTCCCGATCTCGGACAATCTTTTTGCCTACCTAGCTCCCTACGCGCAAAAAACCGGCTGGGTCTGCCCTCATTACAGCCATGATTCCACCTTGGCTCAAGAGTTCGGTCAGGCGTGGGAGAAATCCGGGATCAAAGTCAAAAAGGTCACCAATGGCTTCCGTCACAGCTACGCGAGCTACCGGATCGAAGAGGTCAAATCCCTACCTCAAGTGGCCTGGGAAATGAACACTTCCGAGCGAAAATTGCGGGACAATTACCTGGAGCTTGTGAGCGTGAAAAAACTTGCAAAATGGAAGGCGATCATGCCGAGTTCCCCACTGCCGAAGCAGTCCGGTGAATCGCTCAAAACCGCACGACAACCTAAAAATAGCGCAGCAGAATAACCTAATGAACGCACATCATGAGAATCAAAACAGAACAATTCTCGGGGGAAACCGGCCGGTTCAAAGTTCGGCTCAACGTCGAGGAACTAGGAAGCCATTGACTTCCGAGTTGCTTCCGAGTGCTTCGCGCCAAAGCGGAAAATCTCGTAGAGCGACTTGAAGGCATTGCATGTCGTCACCCTACATCAAGGCAAGGAAACACCTATTGTATCTGGAGAGTCTGACATGAGCAATGCGGTGAAAAAGAATCTGTCCGCATCGGTGCGGCCACGGTCGTGCGAGCCGCTATTTTTAGGGCGGCTGGGCTTGAACACTGGATTGCAGAGTGAGACAATATTCCCCTCTGAGGTGAATATCTCAACGATTTCTAATCACAGCTTGATATTGTTTAGATTTTGCTCTATTTTTCCCCTATGAGGGGACTTTCTCGACGATCCTTAATCCAACCGCTTCACTCGGCGTTGCCGCATGGGGAACCTTTTGACGTTGCAGTCCTCAAGCGAGTCGGTGTCTCCGCAAAGCAAGCGGCCAGATACGTCGAAAGCGGCTGGCTGGTTCGGTTGGGCCACGGAGTCTATTCCTTTGCAGGGGATGAACTCGATCTCCATTCGTGTATAAAGCTCATGCAGACGACTGTGAATGGTCTGCATGTGGCGGGAAAGAGCGCCCTGGCTTTACAGGGGATACGTCACAATCTTGGGCGGGAACGGATACTCCTGTGGGGCGATACCCGCTTCGCGTTGCCAGAATGGTTCACCTCTCGTTTCCCGGCGCGTTACTCCTATTCCAAACTGTTCGATTGGCCTAATGAAACTCTATCGAAGAAGAGTCTGACGACACCTCCAGGCGTCACTAAAAATCTGAAAGTGTCCGTGCCGGAACGAGCGGTTCTCGAAATGCTCTCGGAAGTCGGAAATCAGCAGGGGATGGAAGAAGCGCGAAATCTCTTCGATGGACTGAGGAATCTGCGACTAGATACTCTCGGTGACTTGTTGGCTTGCTGTACCAGCGTCAAAGCGGTGCGCTTGTTTCTGACTTGGGCCAGGGAGACACAAGTGGTGGAAGTTGACACACTTCTCCAAAATTACACCTTGCCGGTTGGCAGCGACAAACGCTGGATAAGTCGCCTCAAAGACGGCACTTTACTGAGTTTGAAGCCCCATGGATAAAGCCTACGCCGACACAGTCCGTCTTCTATTGAGGGTGGCTCCTGATGTGTTTTCCAACGATATTTTTGCCATGAAGGGAGGCACCGCCATCAACCTCTTTGTGCGCGACATGCCTCGGCTTTCGGTCGATATCGATGTGGTTTACAGGCCTTGGCAGATGCCGCGTGAACAGGCGCTTGCGGCGATTACTTCTGCATTAGGGATCATCGCGAAACGATTGGGCCGACTCGGTTTGAACGTTCGTAAGGTCGCGAGCAAGGATCTTGGGGAGACCAAGTTGATCATCGAAAATGAGGAGTCGCAGGTAAAAATCGAAGTTAACGCGATCTTTCGGGGAACGGTTCTTCCTGTCGAAATTCGCGCTTTGAGTCCGAAGACCGCTGAAATGTTCAGTTCGGAGTTGAAGGTGCCCATGCTCGCCGCTGACGAATTATACGGTAGTAAGTTGGTGGCGGCAATGGATCGGCAGCACCCGTGTGACTTGTTCGATGTCTGGCAGTTATTCGAAAGCGATGGTCTTTCTGAAGCCGCAGTTGAATGTTTTGTGACGTATCTGGCCGGCCACAATCGTCCGATTCACGAAGTCCTGTTCGGAAACGACAAAGACCTCACGGACGATTATCACAACAACTTCGTCGGCATGACCATGGAGCCTGTCAGCCTCGATATTTTGGTCAAAGTCCGCTCACGATTGCGCTCGGAATTGCCCAGGCGTTTGAATGATAGGCAAAGACGCTTTTTAATCGGCCTGGCACAGGCGGAACCGAAGTGGGAATTACTGGAATGCCCGCACGCAGCGGAGCTTCCTGCATTGCGTTGGAAACTTGCCAACTTGCAGAATTTCAGGAGCCTTCGCCCGGATGACTTTAAACATCACTCGCAAATTCTCGGCACCAAACTCGAAGCCTGCCGGGCAGGCGAGTAGGACATTCAGCATTTCTATCCAACTTCAGGCTCAAACGGGAAACAAGCGATCAGCCCGTCCCAACTTGCAGATCGTTTTCTGTTCAATGGGCGATGATCTTTCGCGTTTTGACAGAATGAAGCCATCCGTGCGCCATTTTCGCGGAGAAAAACCCATTACCGAAAAATCGCACTTCGTGTGGCGGTGAACCCGGCCCCGAGGGCTTCAACAAGTTGGGATTTTCGAAATAACCTGTGTCTGCCCAGTTTGTAGCTGGGGAGAAGCTTTCGTTGAACGTATTCGTTGAAAGATCGGAGCGGAATGCCTAGCCATGCGGCGGCTTCCTTTGCCCGAATAAAGCCATCATCGTCGCTTGGCGTTTCTCTCGCTGCCGGGGAAACTGAAGGGATAGACAAGGGGGGCCTGGTGGTGAAAAACGCAGATGGTTTTCCGCTGAACCTCCACTTTTGAGATTTCAACCGCATGGAATTGATTTGAGGAGAGACGCGCCGGTCACCAACTGACCGGCGCGTCGCTGTCTCAGCCGAGTTTGATGCCGGTGTTGCGGATGAAGTTTTTCGCCTGGGTGACGATGACTTGGTCCTGTTTTTCAGCGGTCATGTTCGGACTGATGGTGGCCTTGATGCTCTTCACCAGGTCGGCCTGTTCCGGCCTTTCGAGCCAAGATTTGACCTTCGCGGTGTAGTTTTGTTTTTGCTCCTGATCCTGCATTTTGCGC
>JBGSMR010000090.1:0-2871 GCA_041740065.1 Chthoniobacterales bacterium | reverse complement strand
ACTTGAAATCGATGCGCCGGACATGTGGCGCCCGCTGGGTGCGGTGATGAAATCATCCGTTGCTGGGTCTCCCGCGGTGAAAGAATTTTTAGCGATGCTTGAAAAAACAGACTTGGGTCGCAGCTAGGAGGCGTTCACACTCACCGCATGGTTTCACAAGAAATAGAAAGTTCCGCGGTCGGACTGATCGGCGGTAGCGGGCTGTATCAGCTCGAGGGGATTTCGGACATCCAGGAGGTCGTGGTTGACACGCCCTTCGGTCCGCCATCTGACGCTATCATTGCTGGCACGTTCGCAGGTCGTCAGGTATATTTTCTTCCCCGCCATGGACGGGGACACACGATCGCGCCCCATGAAATCAATCATCGCGCCAACATTTACGCCCTCAAATCTCTGGGTGTTCGCTGGATCATTTGCGTGACAGCCGTGGGGAGTTTGCAGGAACAGTATGCGCCACGAGACTTCGTGCTGCCGTCGCAATACTTCGACCGGTCAAGTCGGAGGTCGGAACACAGCTTTTTTGGTGGAGGCATCGTGGCTCACGTCGGGTTTTCAGATCCGACGAATCACACACTCCGTGGGATCATCGCGGATGCGTCCAAAGAACAAGGCGTCACTTGTCACAATGGCGGGACGTACGTGCACATGGATGGCCCTGCATTTTCCACCCGCTCAGAGTCGGAATCGTATCGGCATCTCGGGTTTGATGTGATTGGCATGACCAATCTGCCTGAAGCAAAACTGGCTCGGGAAGCTGAGATCGCTCTGGCCACCATTTCATGCATCACAGACTACGACTGCTGGAAAACGGACGTGGAGCCTGTCTCTGTAAAGACGGTGGTCGGGCATTTGATGGCAAATGGAGCCGCTGCCAAACAAATTCTCGAACGGGTAATTCCTCAGATTCCGATCGAAGCAAATGAACCTGAACACCGCGCACTAGATTATGCCATTGTTACCCAAAGACCTTATTGGCCGGATGATACGCTTGACAAGTTGGACGCATTACTGTCCAGATTCCGGTAAATACCAAATGATTGTTTCCCGTACTTTTCTGGCATCGTGTTTCGCGGTGTTCCTCAGCTTCACTGCCTGCCAGTCGGTCCAGACTCAAGGCGTGCCCCGCGTTGATGAAGACGAGGCTGTTCCGGTCGCAAATTCAACACCTGCGATGGTCGGTGTCGCCGAACCGCAGACGTCCGTTGGATCCGCCCAATCGCCTATGGTCGGAGCGGAAGATCCTCTTGCTGCGAATGTGGTCGCTCCCGTGGTGGTTGCCCCGCCCACGCCCAAGCATGCTTATAATAGCGTGGATGTCGAAGGACCGTATATCGCGCTCACCTTCGACGACGGGCCGCATCCTGTTCACACGCCGAAGCTGCTCGATATTTTAAAAGCACGTGGCGTGAAGGCCACGTTTTATGTGATTGGCCGCTCGGTCGAAACCTATCCCGACATCGCACGCCGGATTGTTGCCGAGGGACATGAGATTGCTAATCACACATGGAGCCATCCGTCATTGAGCAAACTCGGAGCGGCCTCGGTGAAACGAGAGATGGATCGCACCACCGAAGTGATTCGTTCGGTAACCGGTGTTACGCCGAAAACCATGCGCCCCCCTTATGGCGCCACCAATGCGCGATTGAATAAGCGCTTGGACGAAGAATTTGGAATGAAGGTTATCATGTGGTCCGTAGATCCCTTGGATTGGAAATACCGCAATGCCTCGCGCGTCACGAGTGAGATCCTAAACAACACCCAACCCGGCGGGATTGTGCTGGCCCATGATATCCACCCGTCTACTGTCGATGCAATGCCGGCGACAATCGAAGGGTTGAAGGCCAAGGGATTTCGATTTGTCACGGTGACTGAGTTGCTGGCAATGGAGCGCGGTGCCACGCGGGCAGGGGGGGAAGAAATTGCCTTAGGAGCGGGAGCCACTCCTCCAGCACCTGTCCTTCCTGAAGCAACGCCGTTTGTGGTGACTCGAACTGCAATCGACCCTCCGGCTGCCCCAATGCCGCAGCCTCAGCAATAGGAAAACCGGGCACACCTTCCGGCTGCTCCCCTGATTGGCCCCCGGTGATTCCAAGAGTTTTTTTACATCTCCGCGCGGGGGAGAGACGTTCTATTTCTCACTAGTTTCCTATGCCCAAATCCCCATCCCGTCATTCCAAGCCCTTGGGCCCTACCACACGCGGCGTCCCGTCGCAGATCCGCACTCCACGCCGGACCTCGTTAAGCAAACCTGGAGTTGCAGCCACTGCGGCAGCATCCGCAGAATTTTCTTTCTCACTCAAGCCGGAGGAAGTCTTCAAGCACCTTTGCCGATTTGTTATCGGGCAAAATGAGGCTAAAAAAGTTCTCAGTGTTGCGCTTTGCGATCATTTCCAGCATGTCCGAATGTCGCTTTCGGGAAGTCCGGCACGTTTCTATCAGAAACAGAATGTCTTGCTCATCGGCCCTACAGGAGTCGGAAAAACGCACCTGATTCGCTCTGCAGCAGAGTTAATTGGCGTTCCCTTTGTCAAAGCGGATGCGACAAAATTCAGTGAAACTGGTTATACCGGCGGCGATGTGGATGACCTTGTGCGTGATTTAGTCCGGAGGTCCGGTGGTGACGTGCGGCGAGCTGAGCATGGCATCATCTATCTTGATGAAATTGACAAGTTAGCCTCCAGTCAGGAATCCGGGTCCCGCGATGTGTCTGGGCGTGGAGTGCAGACGAATTTGCTGAAGCTTATGGAAGACGGGGAAATCCCGCTCGTTTCGCCCAACGATGTTAATGGACAGCTCCAAGCAGCCATGTCGGCTGCGCGGGGGAATGCGGGCGGTGGGGTCGATTCGGTGTCCACCAAAAATATTCTATTC
>JBGSMR010000079.1:0-4392 GCA_041740065.1 Chthoniobacterales bacterium | reverse complement strand
CGCTCCAGAGCAAAAAAAATCGGAGACCCTCTCGATACGGAGGTTGACGCCTCCTGAATCAACACATAGACATCAAATCACACCCGCATTCCATAGCTTATTTTATGCTTCTGCTGGTCTAAAAATCGGGCCCACCCCATATCGATGTAACCGTAGCGACTTCGTTGGGTGCCTTTCCAGCACCAAGCACGGCCATCTCGTCGTCATCGGAATCAACAATCATCGAGATCGTTTTGCCGGTGGCAGTGTCGAGTAGGGAGACCTTCTTAAGCATGATCAGAAATCGGAAACTATAGGCACAATCAACGGATCGTGGGGCGGACGACAACCATGGAATTCGTCGTCCTGGCGGAAAAATCTCCGGGGTTCCAAGTCCCGGCACTCCAGCCCTCAGTTGCGGCAGAGGGGCGGAACACGAGCACACAATCAGCGCGATGGAGAGTGCCAATACCTGCCACTATTTGAAGCGATTCGTTTTGAAATGTGAGGGAGACCAATGCCGGATCTCCAGGAAGAACGTCAGCAATCGAAGCGGATGCCAGCCCAAGTTGATAAAGACGCGCCGCCTGCTCGTGATAGTTCGAGATTCGCGCGATGACGGCATTCGTCTCTTGCTGAGTCGTGATGGTGAGCGCCACGGAACCCGCGCCGGCGATTGCGATCATCAGGACCGCGGCTGCAATCAAAACTTCAATTAGCGAATACCCACGTTTCCCCCGATTTTTCATTGCGCGGATACCTCCAACCATCCGTCTCTCGCCGCAAGACGCTCCATCAATTTTGGATCGGGTTCTTCCGCAACTGTGAGTGATCCTCCCGTCACCGCGATGGCGCTGTCTGATTGAATTCCGCCGACCAAAATCTGGCTCCCTCCGGTAAGTTGTATCGTGGCTGGAACGGCCTCCAAAGTGAGAAGCAGACGCCACGTACCGACACCACTTTGCGGAAAGCGAAACACCGCCGCTGCACCGGAAGTTGATTTGATCGCTAGCGCGAGTTTGCGATTATTTGATTGTCCGAATTCGATGTTATTGAGGGCGGGAGGCAATAGTTGATTCACTACTACGAGTACCGCCGCGGCATTGCCAGCAATGATGCGATCCGCGGCAGTCGTCTGGCCCGTAAATATAAGATTAGTCACATTTCCAGTGATCCGAACATTCCCCAAAGCAGGATTGGCGAGGTCGATCGTGACCACCCCAGTTCCGTCGCACACAACTCCGTTGCCATTAAACGAGACGGATCCATCAATGACATTCAATCCATTTGGGGACGACATCGCCACTATAGTTGATAGTGAATTGATGCCCGATGCGTTCTGGATGACATTGAGGGTGCCATCATAGGACGCTGCTCCTCCAGATTCACTCCCTGTAATCGGGACGAACGGGAAATTGGAGGCTGCTATGGCTGTGCCTGAGCTACTATCGAGCGCATTTGACGGCGCTGCGGGTAGAAAGAAAGAACCACTCTGCACCGAGAAGGATCCCGTTGCCTGACAGAGCAGACTAGCGCCTTCATTAAGGACTGTTCCCGAAAGCGAGCCCGCAGGTGAGTTCACGACCACCGGAATCCCACTCAACACAGGCGACCGGGAATTAACGAGAACGGTAATGCTCTGCGAGGTCGATCCGGTGCTGATGGCGCAGGCGACAGATTGCGAGTAGCCGTCACCATTGCCCGGTGAAAAATGATTGTATCCCGCCGCTTTTTGGAACGTCGTTAACGGCGTGTCATTCGTCGCCGAGATCACGATTGCGCCCCAGCCGTCCCCAAGGTCAATCGATGCGCCGGGCCCGGAACTCTTGGTCAGCACCTGAGTCAAGAAATATTGCCGAGTCATAGCCGTGGCATTTGCAAGAGCTACGCGGCGTTTTGACGATGTGAAATATTGTTCGGCGTATTGCAGTTGTGCCGTCATCACCGAAATCCATCCGGCGGTAATAGCCGCAGCAACCAGAACAACCGCCAAGACCACGAGCAGAACACCACCCGAATGACTATGGAATTTAGCGATTGATTTCATAGGGCGGGAAACATCGGCACGACAAAAAACAATCCGGTCTGACCGCCCATATTCGCGTAAGCTGACCGCGGATCATTGGTCGCGAACGCCCCCCCCGCTTGTGCCGTCAATCCGGGCATTGCCGGATCCGGCCACCAAACAAAATAAAATGGCCGCTCCTCTGCAACTTTTAACCGGTCAATTGTGCTTCCTTCGACGAGGGATGTTCGTGCTTGCCGTTCAAAGCAAACAGCCATCGGACTAAATGCCACACCTGCGGAATTCTGATAGAACACATCGTAGTAACCGGTAAGGGTATCACCGACATAGCGACGCACACTGGCGTATGTGCCAGCGGGCGTGCTCGTGGCAACCAAATCCACCTCGTAGATCGCAAGCACAGAAAGCTGATCGATTTCCGCAGAAGGCTGGAGCAGAAAAATGGTCAGGTTTGGAGCATTTGAAGCTCCCCGATACGCTGTGAAGACGCCGATCGTCGCTGCAAGAGAGGCTTCCAACTGGAGGCGAAATGCATCGGGCAAATCCAACGACCGCCCATCGAAACCCGCAGGCACGGATAGCGTTGTTGGATGGTTTTGATTCCACACACCTCCAGCCCGGCCCAGACAATAAACGGCGGTCGAGCGGCCCACATCGGCAAGAAATTGATCCTTTAATTCATCCGCTGCAATCCGCCGCCCGTAATTGGGAGCCACCCACACATCAAGCGCCGATTGATTCATCCCATAAAATGCGGTCAACGTGTCCGTTCCGAGCGCCACGTTCAAATATGTTCCGGAAGATTTTGCGCCAACCGTCAGATTTTGAAAGACCATCACCCCGGCAGTCAGCACAGCGGCACCAATCGCAAGCGCGACAAGCAGTTCGATCATCGAAAACCCGCCAAAGGCCACGTTCCGGCAGCATCCGAGAAATCGCCTATTTGTTGTTTGGCGACCCATCAGTAGTGGAGGTAGTCGGTTCTTCTTTGCGAGTGACCACCGCAGGGGTGGCTGCTGTTGATCCAGCCAAGGCAGTCGCGACGGCGGGTGACAATCGCACCGGGATGAAAGTCCGCTTTGCTGTTTCAACAGATTCTGTAGTGACCCATTCGATTTCAATCATTGTATCAAAAATATCGACCACGCGCAGCACCAGCGTCTGTTTATCGATCAGGGGCGGAAGTTCCCCGCCAGACTCCAAGATCAGGTCCCCTAACAATACTTTCCAACCCGTTTCCGACCGGGTGCGTCCAACAACGTGCAGGGTGTCGAGGACAGCCGTGATCCGACTCTCCTCGCTTTGTGCATCGGTGAGTTGTTCTTTGACCTCGATCTTTGGAACCTCCTGCTTGGCATAAGGATTGCGATTCGACGTGTCCAGAATCACGTGTGCGCGGGAGGATGGAAGTGCTCCTACAGGCGACCCTTTTGCGACAGAAAGCAGGCTCGAGGCAATGACGAGCGATACAATCAAGAGATCAACAAGGGAGATTCTCATGGCTGGCCACTGATCCGGGCTGAAGGTAGCGGGAGATCTAAAATTAGGGTGGCCCGAATGTCGTTGCCAGTTTCTCCTCGGATGATTTTCAGGCTCGTCACGCGCGATGATGGAAATTCGGATTCTATCGCACCGATCCAGTTTAGCGTCTTGGCATAATCATCCTCAAAAGTGAGGTGGGCGCGAATCACCGTCGGAATGCTTTCATTTTGATTTTTTGTAACTTCAAACCGCTGCGATAAAGTGACGAGGTCTGCGTCCTTCACACGAGCTGACACAGCCAACTCGCCGGAATCCGGGGTGTCGAAGATGCTCATCGCATCTCCCCAGCGGTTGAGAAATTCCAACATCTCTGCTGAGTTATCCTGCATGCTTTTAAGTCCGGCCTGCTCGCCAACCAGCAATGCTGCAGCAGAATTAGCTGCCGTCTCGGCGTCCAGCAGTTGTCCTTCGATTTTTGACAGTCGAGCACGAATCGTCATCGATAGTTGAAAGAGGACCACTATGAGCAGCGTGACAATGATGGCAGCCAGATGTTTTCTATTCATTTGGCGGTGCCGATTCGGAGGGTTCCTCGGGGACTGACGCTGTTTGCTGGATCAGACTCACTTCATAATTTATCCGGTCACCCTCTTGGCTTTGTTTGGCGGAAAATGGACGGAAGTTCGATTGCCGAATTGCTTCGATTGTGGCATCTACTTGCAAGGCGTCTGCACTCTGCATTTTCAGGGCGAGTTGGATCTGTGTTGGCGACTTCTCATCGCGGCTTAGCGTCAGCTCCGTGAGTGCCGCGTTGGTCCCCATACTTTGACCGATAGCCACGGTGAGTGGTTGCACTGCGGTCGCACCTTCAACCCACTGGAGGATGTTTGCCGCCAATTTAGCAC
>JBGSMR010000053.1:0-5323 GCA_041740065.1 Chthoniobacterales bacterium | reverse complement strand
GGACTTTCAGCCGGGGCTCGCCGCTAACCATGCGCTCCAACACGGCAAGAGTTCCGTCCGAAGAGCAATCGTCCACGACAATCAGCTCTTGCGTCACGGGCTGAAGAAGCACGGTCCGAATCACTTCTTCAACCGTAGCGGCCTCATTAAACACCGGCATAATTACGCTGAGACAAGGCTGCAGCGGCGAATTTTCAGGGATCATAATCGCAATTGGTAGACGATAACTGCTTGGGAATATTTATTTGGAGCCAACCAAACGCTTGAGGTAACTCTGGGCTGTGGTTTTGAGCTGATATTTGAGGTCTGCCTTTTTCTGAAGGTCATCGACGGCACGTTTCAAGTCTTCAATACAGGACAGGCGTTCCTCTGCCACAGAGCTGAGATTTTGGATAACTTCCTCCTTCATCCTCAGCGCAACTTCGGCATCGTCCACTTCAAAAATGAAGTTGTCGTTATCCATAATGTTGAGCTTCCATTTCTCCCCTATCGGCGAGGACTCTCCCGCGACCGACAACGGAGCTGGGTCGAGGTAAGCGACAGGCATGCGCCGGTTGTGAGGCGGCTCGGCATTTTCGGCCCGCAGTTTTGCCAAGAGGTGATCAACTTCCTCCAAATACCCGGTGGCCGCACTGCGCTGATCACCATGAAAGCGGAAACCCGCCAATGGGCACTCGATACCGGTCAAAGGCGAATGCTCAAAAAACTTTGCCCAGAGATGAAAATCCGCGGCGTAGCGGTAATCTGATGGGATTGCTCCTCCTGCTTTTTCCCAGAGCGAGCGACGCCAAAAGCAGGTTTCCTGCTGAATAAAGTTAGGGTTTTCGCGACTGCCATGGAGCCCACGCACAAATGCATTGCGCGAAAATCCGGGGACCTTTTGGTATCCCGCGAATTCCGTTTTCTCACCGATACAAAGCTTGTGCATCGATGCGATCCAGTTGACTTCAGGATTCTGCTCGAAGACTGTTGCTGCGGTGCGAAATGTCCATGGGAGGTAGATATCGGACGAGTTTAACCACGCAAACACATCACCCGTGGCCTGCTGAAATCCTTTATTGATCGCAGCATATTGGCCCCCATCGGGCTCACTGCACCACCACGCCAGACGATTCGAATACTTTTCGATAATCTCTGCGCTTCCGTCGGTAGATCCCCCATCCACGACGATGTATTCCAGCTCGACGCCACTTTGGGAAAACACGCTCTGCAGAGTGGTTTCAAGAAAGGCACTCTGATTGAACGATGGCGTAACGATGCTGAACTTCATACTTGAGCGAATTGAGGTTTTTACTCCCGCGCTTTGCGCAGGATATCCTGAATCGGAGAGGTGTCTCCAGCCGGAGTGATTCGGATTGTTCGAAATTGAACCTGCGGTTTGGATATGGGATTTCCTTCTGCGGATTTGATAACAAGAGCGATTAGATTCGTTCCCTTGCGCAGCGGAAGTATCACTTCGGAATTCGGAAAATCCGCGTTGCGAACGATCGGAACATCGCCCACGAGTTCCCCGTCAACCAGCACCGACAGCGTCGTTGCCGGGGGCTGTCCGCGCAGAGCCAACTCCAGTCGGGCGTTTCCCTTCGTAGGCGAATCGTATTTCAGCTCCACGTGCGGGCCCCGTGCGCCCATGACAACCGGTGTGCCCGGAATTGGAAGCGGAGCCGTTTTTTCAGCCAAGCCGTCGATAGAACGGAAACTACTGAAATTAGGAAGAGCCAGAAAGAGATGGTATGATTTTCCAGATGGCGTGGGGAACGACTCTACCAACGTGTAGTCAGGCTGAGACTGGATCCATCGCAATAAACCGCCCGTGGTATCGGAATTAGGAAGATCCTCGTAAATGCCAAGAGCCCCAGCCTCGGCGATAAAGGCGAAGTCCACGCGATGGTTGACTTTTCTCTCGGGGTCAAATAATTCGACCTGACGATCCACGTCCCAGTAAGGCACCGCGTAAAATCGAAAGTCTTGACGTGCCTTGTCTGCCATCCACTGCAACCGATGGGAGGAAACGAGTCCATAGGTCGAAAGCAAGGTGTAACCGCTGTCGGAATACTCCCGCCATTGTTCAAAAGCACTGAGGACATCACGCGGAATCTCCCGCGCAAACTCGCGCGTTTTCACCGGTGCATTCGTGTATTCCGGTCGATAATCAATCATTGGAAATGCGGTCACTGCCAATGCCCCCACCGCCGCAACTGGAATCAAAACCCCAGCACGCGCAGGAAACGAGGCCCCCAGTGCCAGCTTTGTAGCCCATGCCGCGGTCGCCATTGCAGACAGAACCAGAGCATATTGAAACGTGAGTCCAAAAAATGGGTTCATGTGTGGATTCCATGCGATGAACACCCATGCCCACAGCGTGAATCCCAGCAATCGACCCAGGCGCCGCGCGGTGTCTGGCTCACTCGAATACCTGATCACCGCGATAATCAACCCACCCAGCGCCAGCGCCAGCAGGACCCATACCGCATTGCCGAACATGATCTGTCCGCTGTAACCGGCAAGGTGATAGACCAGCTGAAAATCCAGCCCTCCCGTCATTTTCCAGATGTGCGCACTGTCGCCAAACTGATTGAGCTGGATGTATTCGAGGATGTGTCGCCACGCGATGAGGTAGTGCGGTCCGGCGACCAATGCACAGCCGACAAAAAACGGCCATGTCTTTCCGATGACAGGCCAGATCGAGCGGGTTTCACGTATTCCGCCGATCACCGCTAGCAACCACGGCAAGAATCCCATCGCAAGCGTGTATGGAAAGAATGGTGGCTTCGCCAGCAAAGCCAGTCCAAACAATGCACCTGAGATCGCAGCCATGCGGCCGAAGCTTTTCGCACCCCAACGCGGAAAGACAACCATCGCCCACAACATCGCCAGGGCACACGGGAAGTCCGGGCGGAACTGATGAACCGATTGGTAAACGACCGGGACAAAAACTGCACCGGCAAGCGCCAGCACCGCCCCTGCCTGGCCAAACTGTTCCGTCTCCCTCCACACGAGTAGCAGGAAAAAAAACACCAGCACCCCACTTACTGCGTATGGTGCCCAATCCTGTGGCCCGACTAGAGCGAACGCGGTCGCAGCCATGAGGCTGTGCAGCGGCGCATGCGGCGGGGTGTTTATATATCCTTCGACCAATTCCCCTACTCCGCCTTCGCTGAGATTCCTCCATCGCTTCAACCCATCGATGTGCGTAATGACATCCTCGTAGTCGACTTCATACTGCAAACGCCCGCGCTCGGCAGACCAAGCAAGCGCAACAAGGGAAACGAGAAGTGCCAAGAGAGCCAGCATGCCAAGGGCTCGCGAAGAATGAGGTGTTGAGTCGATCACGATAGAATGGTGATTATCTGGTCACAGAAACAAGTAACTTACGAATTTGGGTGGCCTGAACAAGACCGTCGCTGCAAACATGGGATACCCAAACATCCGATATCGCCAAGAGCACTCGCTTTTTCGGTAGAGAAAAATTTCAAATGCAAATGCGTTGCAGCGCATCCGCAGAGACGACGGCTTATCGCTTGCCAATACATTTCAAAACACCGCTTCGAATCAAGCCCCAACCCGACACTGCAGCGAATTGCTCAATCTGGTGTCCACGCTCGGCGCACGTCGTGTCGAGCATCTGCATCACCTCACGCATCTTGGATATCTCAGCTTCGAGGTCCTTGATATACGCCAATTGCTGTTCATTGGTCGCAGCAATTCCCTCCAGATGTCGCACCGCATCTAGCGTCTGTTCGGGAGATATGCCGGCCAACCACCTCCATTGATTCAGAATTCTGAGAGGAACCACATCTCCCGGGTTCGACGGCTGCCATTTATCCAGAGCGAGGCTTGAAACAGCATTTAGTTCTTCAAGCAAATCGGATACGTCACCTTGGGCTTTGACCCCATGATTCTGGTCGAGGAGAAAATCTGCAACGACTTGTGGAGTAATCACCACCCGCGTATCAAGGACGACCTGCCTGAACCATGCGGTGTCACCTGCCTTCCCGAAATCGGTTGGAAACGGGCGCTTCTGCAGCAGAGCAGATCGATAAAGATTGCCGGCACTGCTGCCGAGTAACGACTCGATCGAAAAACCGGTCGCCAGCGTGTAAGCCAACCACGGCGGCAAAAGCACCGGAGCAACGATGCAACCGCCGTCGAGCAATTGGTGGATCGGGAAGCGGCGGGATTCGGCTTTGACGCCACCGGACCCAACACACCGGGGAGGCGAAATGACAACATCCGCAGCGAAGTCGTCGGCGACGTTCACCAAATGTCGAATCCCATCGAGTGAAATGACATCGCCGATCGTGGAAATCGAGACATACGGGGTACGCGCGATGGAGATACCCGCGTTCCATGCCGCATACAGGCCGCGAGGAACGGTGAGAAACTCCGCACAAGGATGTGAGATTTTTTCCTTTGCAAGATCAAATGATCCGTCCTCCGAATAGGAGTCCACAACCACAACCGCCTGCACGTTTGAAAGAACCTCGGCCAATTGGTCAAGATGTGCTCCGAGTTTGTCTCCACAATTAAGTATCGGCAATACGATGGTAACGGGCAGCGGAGGTTTCATGTTTGAATCAGTCGCCAATCGGGCACCTAGATGAATTTGAGACGTCGCGCCGCAAGCAAAAGTATACGCGCGAGGAGCACCTTGTCGTCACCTCACTATCGGGAAAACAATTTTCGCAGGCAGCGCCAGGCACCCGTAACGCCGTAGTAACACTCCATCTCTCGACGTGCCGCAGTGAGCGCCTGCACAAGTGTTTGATTATCGCCACGCAGAATCTCCAAAGTCTCCTTGATTTCCGCCACTTCCGCCGGCGAAGGGCCGGGAGGGTGCTGATATTCCCGACTCGCCTCCACATCGGCGCCGCCCAGCTGCAGCCGTTGCAGTCGCTCGTTACTCGTGAGCAGCAAATGGGAGGCAAACTCCGGGGAAATGAGAAGTCTCTGCAGAAATGTCAACCGATCCACCTCGGTATCCTGCCCGACTGGTTGGCTTGGATAAGGGCCGGGCATGCTGGCAGCCTTCCGTTTGCCAATCGACAAATCGGTCTGCGTATGAGTTGCGTCTGGACGAAACCCTCGGTTTTCAACGAGGTTCCGGCCCGAGGTAATGGTCAACCCACCGCTTTTCCACTTCGCAAACTGGACTTGGAAATCCCAAGTGTCGATTTCCCTTGCCAGCATGGAGTGGAGAAAATGCATCCAGTATTCCCGCTCGAGTGGATCGGGATTATTCTTCTCAACAATCGCCTCCCAGTCCTCTGCGGAAGATCCAGAGAGATCGTAGTCGTAGCACTCCCACATTCTCCGCCACGAA
>JBGSMR010000043.1:0-11613 GCA_041740065.1 Chthoniobacterales bacterium | reverse complement strand
GCATTGGCATCTGCCTTGGCAGAAAACTCCCTCGCAGGGCGATTGGAGAGGATCGCGAGTCTGCTTTGCAACTCGCCTCGTATGAGCGATTCCCGCTGCATCGTTCGCGCAGCGCCGATCGTTGCATCTAACGCGAGTCCGATCCCTAGGACGGAAAAACTGAAGACCGCCAGCGCAACTAAAGTTTCCGCGATGGTAAATCCCCTCACCCGACAAAGCAGATCACAGCCCATATCGTTCCTCCGCGATACGCCCAGTAAGAAAATCAAAATCGAGTTCGATCCATCGATCTTCGATTGCAAATCGGATCGTGATCGGGGTTACTGTCCCAATGGGCGAAAAGTACCATAGCTGACCATCCAGCGGCACCCATTTGCGGCGCGGCCCCGGCACGGTGACCTCCACCTTGGGAGGGAACGAAATGGACCGATCGGTCGACTCAATATCTCCTTCGATCAGGCCATCAGGCTCCATGCGGATCGCAATCCTGCGGTTCTCCCGGGCAGCCGCTGACCGCGTCTCGAGAGCAAATTCCGACACCGCTTGTACGGTCTCGCGCAGCTCCCGCTCCTGCAACGAAGCTCCTACCAACGGGACCATTGCCAGAAACACGACAACCACGATCCCCAATGCCAAGGCAATCTCCAGAAACGTATAGCCACACCGCACGAGACGCAGCGGCCCGAGGGTCTTCATTTTGGCGGAGGCAGATCGTCTTCACTCTCCCTGCGGTCCGGCCCCCACGAGTACAAATCAAACCCGTTAGCATTCCTCTTACCCGGGAAGTGATACACGTAAGGATTTCCCCACGGATCCAGCGGCACGGATTCCAACAACTGCCTCCATCGCCGCGGCGCCGGATCCGTCGTCGGGCGTTTCACCAAGCCCTCCAACCCCTGCTCGGTGGTCGGAAAGGTATAATTTTGCATCTCATACAATTTCAACTGCGTGGAAATCGCCTGCACATCGGCATCAACCCGTTGTTCCTTTGCGACGTCCACGTTTCCAACCAAAAGATAAATCGCCGAGCCAACCAGCACGGCGATGATCCCGAGAACCAACATGATCTCGAATAACGTGTAGGCGGCCGTTGAGGCGTGGCGAGAAAACGGAGAACGAGAACGGATCTGCATGGGACAAATTGAATGCGGACGGGCTAACAAATCAAGCTGGGATACGCGCATACACTAGGATTACGCCATCAATTCGTTGGCCATCCGAGCTCAATGGGATCCGCGGAATCCACTTCTATCGGCACCATGATTTGCAGTGCAGCGTCTCTGACCGAGCACCCGGGCGTCGCTGGGCGTAGAACCACAGCATTATCACCGGCAACAAGCGCCCCGGTAGGAATAAAAATAGCCCCCTCCCGCCAGCCGGCATAAATCACCTGCTGATCAGCAAGTCGCAGGTATCCCGGATCCGTAAGCGGCGGCGCTGTCGGCTGGATCGCTCCGACCAAGACATCATTAATCCACACCTCAACACCATCCCCGAGCATCACGCCCTGGAATTTCGCTTTGAGGAGAATGGTTCCGAGGGATTCCTCGAATGGCACTTCAAACAAAACGCCACCATCCAAGCTGGCCGGTTCATCCTGCAGACTCGCTTCTAAAACATTTCCAAACCATGCGTCGGGCGGACTCAACTCCACACGTCCACTCAGCATCGCGTCTTCGATCATCCGTCCACCGACGATCAATCCGGGTATCGCCTGGTCCACCGCGACAAACGTCTCCGTAGGTTCCAGCCAATCGATTCGGATCCGCGCAATCACCCGCTGGTCGCCGGATACAATTAGGATGCCTCCCTGCGCGGCAAGACTCGCTGGCAGCCGCATCGTTCGTTGGCTCCAACCGGTGACGGCATCGGATAGATCCTCTGACAACGGAATTTCCAACCCGGTGTTGGCACTTTTCCACCGCAGCCCCACCGGCGCAGCTTCGGAAGACTTAAAGACCGATGTAATAAACACCTGCGAGGTCCCTTGGACGGGGGCCAGGTAAAATTCGGTGCGTCCAGTCCCGTCCGGCGTCATCGATTGCTGCGGCGGAGCAACAAAAAGACCAGCCGTGTCCTCCCAGTCAGCCGTCCGCACGGGAAACGGCACCGTGACACTGAAATCTGACGCACATACAGGAACAGCCGCAATCCCAAGCATCACTAAAACGATCGGCAATGCAAAACAGACAACAATTGACCTTCGAAGATCACGGGGAAAGCAGCTGTAATTCACGAGAGTAGAAGATTGATAAGAAAAAACTTTCCGTTTGGCGATGACGGAATTTTCTTTTCTGTTGACGGCTCCGCCTGCGTGAACCTAATTCCGAATATGCGGAATTTTCGTGCCCAGCAAATCTGGTCGTTGGGTTTTTTACTGGGCGTGGCGATTGCTCCGTTGGGCTCGGCTCAAGTTTCAGTGCCCAAACGTGTAGGAAATAGTGTTGCCGGTGGGGCTCCTTACGCCTCGACCGGAATTGTCGAAACGCGGTTCGGTCAATCTTACTTCCGAGGATCAGGCGCAATTGCCCGCGATTCGCGTTTGATTTTCACTGCTGCTCACGTGGGGTTTGATCGCGGCCGATGGGCAGATGAAGTAGCCATCGCGCTCGGGTGGAATGGAGCGTCCGATGCACCGCCGAGCCGCTACCTTTCCATGCGGGGGTATCGCTTTTTCAGCAGTTATGCAACCCATGTCGCACAGTATGGCAGCGACTCAGATGAGGCATTCAATACGGATTTCTTAGTAGGATTCGCCACACAATACCTCGGCAATGCGGTCGGGGTGAGAGCCGGCGGGGCGGGGTATCTCGCTAACGCTTCGATCCAAAAGTTTATCTTAGGATACCCATCTGAACGGGATTTTGACGGCGTGAACGGCTATTACTACATGCACCGGACCGGTCCCTTCAGCACCCCATTCACACCGCTCTTGGATGCATACTACGACGTTCAAAATGTCTCCACGGGATCCGGGAACAGTGGAGGCCCGGTGTTCGAAACATCCAGCGGATCGGCTATGCTGGCCGGCATTTTGGTTTCCGGCACAGATCGCAGCGCAGGAGTTTACGCTATTGATCCCCCTGCGTGGGACATGTCGAGCAATGCACTAAGCGCACTGAATGACGTACCGCCTGCACCGGCGCCGACGCGACCCTCCGCGCCCGGTTCGACCCCATCTGCAGTGAGTGATTCACCTCCTTCCTCATTAACGCTCAATGAACTTACCACCCTGCGCGAGACGCTGGTCGCCAGAATGGTCCAGATTCGGAAAATGAAAAATCCTCAGGCGCGCGTCATCCAATTGCGCCGGACACGGACCTTGCTCATGCGGGTAAATCAACAAATCCAAGCCCTCAGTTAGCCCCTCCCTACGGACAATTGCGTCATGAATCGAGCTTCAGATTCTGTCCGCTGGAAACGGCTCCTTCTTCTCCTTGCCGTCGGAGTTCTGGTCGGCTGGATCTTCACGCTCTTCCTGCCGGAGCCTGATGCGGCAGCCAAGCAGGTCGGCCAGTCTACCAAAGATTCTCCGACGGACGTTTCTCCATCAATTCAACCGGGCATTGGTGCTAGTACCTCGAACCCCGCCAGCATTACTCCTTCGCCAACCCACGTGGATGCCATCTTGATAGCTCGCTTCGAGGCTGCTGCGGCGCAGTTTTCCCGAGGCATTGATCGTAAAGATGCTCGGGCACTCATTGCGGATCTAGCGGATGCGGTTGACGCCGTAGACCCTACCCTTGCAGCACAATCGCTGATCGCATTTCTAAAAACGGGTCGGGACGCGGCAACAGGACTGGGATTTCGGGTGGCTGAGGGCGGAACGCTCAGCGACGCACCCTCCTTGCGGGTAGCCACACTGGATTTTTTAGGAAGAACCGGGGCACCTCAGGCCGCAGAATATGCCATCGAAGTCATGGACGCTACCGACGTGGCAGATGAGTATTCCGTGGCGCTGCGGAATCTTGCGTGGGGCGTCGAGGACAACTCGGAGGTGGGCGCAAGATTCAGCGATATGCTGGATCGGAATGACTGGCTGAGCGAACCCACTGCGGGCTTTATGGAGGCCTTTGATGTGGCGGTGGCTGTGGGCGGACCGCAGATGGTCCGGGAACTGAGTGAGGTCGTTCTCGGCGAAAGTGAGATTCCTACCGGGGACATTCCCCTACTGAATCAACCCGCTTTCATCGCTTTGGATCGCCTGATGATGCGCGACCCGGACGCTGTGGTGGCAGCATTTCGCGGGGATCCCGAACTGCTCTCCTGGGCACCAACCCAGCGTGCATCGCTCCTTTCCCGTTTGGACGTCCGCAACAAGGATCAGCGAATATTGGTAGAAAATTATCTCCTGTCGCCCAGCCACCGTCCTGGAGAAATGGAATATTTCCAAAACATTTTCCCTAACGTCAACGGGATTGACGGATATCGCATGGTCACCGAGTCCGCTGAAATTCGGAACGTCTCAGAGATCGATGATGCCACACGCGCTGTGTTGGTAGAGTGGAAGAGCGATACACGATTCACAAGCGTAAGGCCCATTCTGGAAACGATCACACGGCGACTGAACCAGAATCCGAGCTCTCAATAGCGACACGATTTTCTAACTTACGGCATCTGCGCTTGTTTTTGGCGGGTTTTTCGGATGACCTGAATTCAAATGTCTGTTCGTACACGATTCGCTCCCTCACCCACGGGATTTTTACATGTTGGCGGAGCCCGCACCGCGCTCTTCAACTGGTTGTTCGCCCGTCAGCACGGCGGAACTTTTGTGCTCCGTATTGAGGATACCGATGAGAAGCGGAATTCTGAAGAAGCCTACGAGGTAATTTATCAGGGGCTCAACTGGTTGGGACTCGATTGGGACGAAGGTCCGCAAAAGGGGGGAGAGTTCGGCCCGTATTTTCAAAGTCAGCGCAATTCTATTTACGAATGTTACTTCGAGAAACTCCAAACGGCGGGGTATCTTTACGAAGATGAAGGGTCATTCCGATTCCGCTCGCAGCGCAAATCCGTGTTGGTTGAGGACCTGGTTTGTGGGCGCATCGAATTCGACATGTCGAATCCCGTCACACATCCGGATATGACCATTCGCCGCCCGGACGGGTCATGGATTTTTCACTTCGTGAATGTCGTCGATGATATAGAAATGAAAATCACCCATGTCATTCGCGGGGAGGACCACTTGTCGAACACACCCAAGCACGTTGAGTTGTATCAAGCCCTCGGCATCGATCCACCCAAGTTTGCACACATCCCACTGATCCTAAATCACGAGGGAAAAAAGCTCAGTAAGCGCGACGGGGGATCGAGCATCACCAATTACATCGACCAAGGTTACGCACCGGAAGCCGTGCTGAACTACCTCTGCTTGCTCGGTTGGTCTCCGAAGGACAATCGCGAATACCTTCCACTCGCTGAAATCCGAGAGATTTTCACCTTGGATAATATCAACCGTCGGAATGCGATCTTCGATCTAGACAAGTGTTTTTGGCTCAATGGTCAGCACCTTATGCAGATGTCGCTCGATCGCTTCACGGATCTCTCCCTGCCATTTATTGAAAAATCAGGCATTTCTTACGGCACGCGCGAGGCACTGAGCGATGCGCTTGCCATCGTGAAGCCAAAGGTAAAACACCTGTCCGACGTGCCAGATTGGATCGGATATTTGTTTACCGAAGACTTCCCATTCGACGACGCTGCGGTGGAAAAAGCATTTATCAAACCAGGCATCCTCGCTACGGAACGACTTGCACAGCTGAAAGGGGCATTCATCGTTCTGGACGAGTGGTCTGCGCCTGCTTTGGAAGCTGCCCTAAAAGCCACCGCAACCGAACTCAACGTCAAATCTGGAGAATTCGTTCATCCCTGCAGGGTGGCGGTAAGCGGACGCGTGGTGGGCCCCGGACTATACGAGATGCTCGTCGTCCTTGGAAAATCCCGCGTCATTGCTCGAATCGACAAGGCACTTGCCAAGTTTGGAGCAGCATGAATGTGCTCACCGCGACGGACCTAATCACAAACTCCGATGCCTTACGGTCTATTGAACCTGCGGCAAAGCTGGCCGTGTTCGGGGACCCCGTTGCCCACTCGAAATCTCCGGCAATGCACAATGCCGCATTGAAAGCCCTAGAAATTGACGCATCCTATGTCGCCATTCATGTAAAACCCGAGGAACTGTCTGACGCCCTGCGTGCGCTGCCAAAGCGCGGATTTCTCGGAGCCAATCTGACCATTCCGCACAAAGCAGCAGCTTTCGATTTGATCGACGACATTGACAGCTCTGCTCGTGAACTGGGCGTGGTCAATACCATCCTGGTCGAAGACGAACGCCTCGTCGGGTTTAATACTGATGGTCAAGGACTGGTGCGCGCCATTCGTGACCAATTTTCTGTGGATGTGAAGGACCTTCGGATTCTGCTGTTTGGTGCTGGTGGTGGCGCCGGACGCGCCATCGCGAAGCAATGCGCACTGGAGAAATGTGAGCGCCTGGTATTAGTGAATCGCACCGTCGAAAAAGCAGAGACCCTGCGCGACGAACTCGCCCCGCTGTTTCATAGTGATCGGCTGGAAGGCCCGGTAGATCGACTGGAAGCAATTTCTCACGAAGTCGAAGCACTCCGCCGGCAACTGGATTACGTAGACCTCATCATCAATGCCTCATCTCTAGGCATGCGCCGAAGCGATCCGCCCTTACTTCCAGCATCGTTGCTTACCCCAAACCTCATGGTTTTTGATACCGTATATAGCTCTGGCGATTCGCGCTTGCTTGAGGATGCGAGAGCTGCAGGTGCCCGCGGCGCAAACGGGCTGTCAATGCTCCTCCACCAAGGCGCACTTTCGCTGGAAATCTGGCTCAACCGAACTGCCCCCTTATCGGTGATGCGCCGAGCATTAGACGCCACGGCCCGGCAATAAACATCGCTAGACGTTGTCGATCTCTTCGCCGACGAATTCCAGCGCAAGCGGCTGCGGTATCAAGCCGGCTGCATATCCCTCATCTAGAAATTGACGGATAGCCCGGCGGCCCGAGTCGCCATAATCGAGCGTATAGTCGTTCACATACATTCCAATGAACTCATCGGCCAAGGGCTCATCCATGCCGCGTGCGTGGCTCATACTATGCGTGACTGCTGCCGCCCGGTCTTTTAATCCGAACGCTATGCTTGCGTGAAGAATGTCCGAGAGTTCGCGGCGCACAGCCACAGGCAGATCTTTCCGGATCACATTGCCACCCAGCGGGAGCGGCAGGCCCGTGCGTAATTTCCATTGCTCGCCAAGGTCGATCACTTTCTCAAAGCCATCGCGTGCATACGTGAGCTGGCCCTCATGAATGATCAATCCCACGTCCGCAGCCCCCGAGCGCACAGCGTCAAAAATCTCATCAAATGGGACGACAACATATTCAAATTCGGATTTAAGAAACAACTGCGCCGACAGGAAGGCACTGGTCATTTTTCCAGGAATCGCGATCTTCTTCGACTTCAGCCACTCCCGCCGGGCGTCCGTGTCGGCATCCGCTGCTGGGCCCTCACCCGCGTTCACAATAAACATCGGACCATATCCATCACCCATACTCGCACCACTCGGCAGCAAGGCATAGTCCTGCAAGATATACGCAAGCGAATGGATGGAAACTGCTGTGATATGCAACTCCCTGCGTGATGCGCGCTCGTTCAACGTCTGGATGTCCTGCAATATGTGCTGAAATCGATACCCGCGAAGGTCGATCTTTTCTTCAGCCATCGCATAAAACATGAATGCGTCATCAGGGTCGGGCGAATGCCCCAGTGTGAGTGTTATCGATTTCCAGTCAGTCATAGTGATTTAGTTGCGTTGCTTGAAAGTGCCGAGCAGATGTCCCGGATGAGTTGCGGCCCCTGATAGACAAAACCCGTATATAGTTGAACGAGTGTCGCGCCATTGGCGATGCGGTCCGCTCCATCTTTGCCATCACAAATTCCACCGGATGCGATAAGCGCACGCGACGATCTTGCTTGGATGTATGTCTGAATGGCAGTGGATTTACTCCGCAATGGCAGCCCACTGAGGCCCCCAACTTCGTCTTGGGACAGTGGCAGGGCGCTGTGGTCGAGCGTCGTATTAGTAACGACGAGACCCGTGAGGTCGGCCTCTTCAACCAGCGCCAGAATTTCGTCGATCTGAGATTCATTTAGATCCGGAGCAATCTTGATGAACATCGGCTTTTTTGCATCGCAGGTGCGCAGCGTGTCGATAATTTGCTTCAGCGCCTCACGGTCCTGTAACTCACGCAGTCCGGGCGTATTGGGCGAGCTCACGTTGACGACAAAATAGTCCGCATATGGCAGCAGGCATTTATAGCTGTGCAGGTAATCCGTAGCGGCGTCTTCCAGTGCAGTCACCTTGGATTTTCCGATGTTGATTCCGACCGGAATGCGCGGCCAACGACCAGATGCTTTTAGTTTATCGAGCCGCCTTGCTACGACGTCTGCGCCGTCGTTGTTGAAGCCGAAGCGGTTGACCAAGGCACCAAGATCCGGATAGCGAAACAGGCGCGGTTTGGGGTTTCCGGGCTGCGGCTTCGCGGTAATCGTGCCCACTTCAGCAAACCCAAATCCCAGCGCCGCCCAAGCAGGAAGAGCGACGGCATTTTTATCCATTCCCGCCGCGAGGCCTACCGGGTTCGGGAACCTGAGCCCGAATGCGGTAACGGGGTGCGCGGGCGGCATTCCGAAGGTGGCGTGTAATGCCGAGGGGATCCGTCCGCCGATTTCTAAGCCATGAATGGCAAATTCATGTGCTTTTTCCGCATCCAATCGGAAGAGGGCAGGACGAAATAGATGGGAATAAAGGTTCACGGAGCGGGTAATCTATCATAGCGAAGCAGCGCGAGAATTCAAAAAAATGCAGATCGAGAATTTGTTTATCACGAAATTCTCAATTTTGCGTTGTTTGCGCTAGCCCGCTTTCGACTCACTGAGCGCGAGATCAATCACGTCAAGGATAAAGTCGACGTCCTGTTCGTTGATGCACATGGGGGGTTTGATACGGAGGACATTTCCGTGCAGCCCTCCCTTGCCGAGGAGAAGGCCCAACTCTCGCGCGCGCTCGAAGACATGCAGACAGAGTGCTTTGTTTGGAGCAAGGGTCTCGCGGTCGGTGACAAATTCCACGCCGAGCATGAGTCCTAGTCCGCGCACTTGAGCAATTGCAGGGTAATTTTCTGCCATCCAATGGAACCCATCCAGCAGACGTGCGCCCATGCGTGCGGCATTGGCTTGAAGCCCATCGGATTCGATGACTTCGAGCACCGCCTTACCTTGAGCACATGCCATCGGGTTCCCACCGTAGGTATTGAAATGTATGCGTTCTGCGATCGTTCTGGCGATCTCCGGGGTCGTCACCACGGCTGCCAGGGGAAAGCCATTGCCAATACCTTTGGCCATGGTCACGATATCCGGAACGACGTCCTGGGTTTCAAATCCCCAATAATGTGATCCCGTTCGGCCAAATCCTGCCTGAACTTCATCCGCGATACACAAGCCCCCCGCCGCCCGGACATGCGTATACGCCTCTCGCAAATACCCCTCTGGAAACACCACCGATCCACCCACCCCTTGGATCGACTCCGCAATAAAGCCTGCCACCCGTCCGGGTGTCGCATACTGGATGACCTGATGGATATCATCGGCATATTTAGGGCCCGAGTCTGCCCCGGTCCACCGGCCACGAAGGAGGTCCGGTGCCAACGCGTGGTGCACACCAAAGCTGTGTGGGATGTTAAATTTCCACGTATGATGCGAGGTAAGTCCCATAGTGGATTGCGATCCGCCGTGGTAACAATTGCGCAATGCGATCACGTCGAAATTCCCCGTATAAGCGCGTGCCATGAGGAGCGCGAGGTCGTTGGCTTCAGAGCCGGAATTTACAAAATAGCAGACTTTGAGATCTCCCGGGAACTTCGACGCCAGCAACTCGGCATACTCCGAGATATTCGGGTGTAAATAGATCGTCGTCGTGTGCTGGAGGAGTTCGTTCTGACGGTTCAGCGCCCGCACAACATGCGGATGACAGTGCCCCACACTGACGGTCACTATGCCCCCAAATGCATCCAGGTAGCGCCTCCCCTTCTCATCATAAAGGTATTGCATGCTCCCCTCCACAATCATGAGCGGTTTCTGGTAGTAGTGGAATATCCCGGGGCTCACATAGGCTTTCCGAAGGCTGAGCACTTTCTCTAGCGACGGGCCATGGTACGCAATAGGGGTGTGATCGAATGCAGGAAGTTCTGGGATGGTCATATTGTAAGAGGGTTAGACATCATCTTGCGCATTTCTAAGTTTCGCGAAAAATAGATGCAGCGCAAATGCAATTCCGAAACCGGAGAACCAGGAATAGTTATAGAGCTCCCGAAAAAAGAGCGGCACTGAGTCCGATGGCAGCACATCGATCTGCGCCAAAAATCCTGGCAGATGCGGCAAGATCCCCAATGCCAGCGCCGCAAGCGCACCGAGCGAAAACCCCCGGGTAAATCGATAAACTCCGCTCGAATCATAAAGTGCATCAGCATCGAGCTTTTGCCTGCGTACGATAAAGTAGTCAGCGATCATGATTCCCCCAATCGGCCCCAACAACGCACTGTATCCAATCAGCCATTTGAAGATGTAACCGCTGGGATCTGCCACTAATTTCCACGGCATGATGAGGATCCCGATCAACCCCGCGATGACTCCCCCCAATTTGAAGGATATTCGTTGCGGCCAGAGGTTCGAAAAATCATTTGCGGGGGATACGACGTTCGCTGCGATATTTGTGGTCAGCGTGGCAATCACCAGCGCCGCCAATCCGGGAAGCACAACCCATGGATCGTCGAACCGACCGAGCAACGTGACCGGGTCCCAAATCGCCTCGCCAAAAACCACAATCGTTGCGCTCGTTGTCGCAACTCCAATAAATGCATACAGAGCCATCGTCCCGGGCAACCCAATTGCCTGACCCAACAGTTGGTCTTTTTGCGATTTTGCAAACCGCGAGAAATCCGGAATATTAAGCGAGAGCGTGGCCCAGTATCCCACCATCGCCGTCAAGCCGGGAACAAACGCCGTCCAGAATTCACCCGGCGTCTGGAATTTCGATGGCTGAGAGAAAATCGGGCCAAATCCATCTGCCGCAAACCACGCCCATGTAAGCAGTCCGAGGCCCACCGCAATTAGGATCGGTGCACCTACCGCTTCCAACCATCGGATGCACTCGATCCCTCGGACCACGACCGCCATGTTTACAATCCAAAATGCCAAAAAGCACAAAAACTCTCCCGCCGAGATGCCCAACATCGGGAGGTTTACCTTTTGCGTGAGATCGAATTCAAAAACGACTGCAAGCATCGTGTGGATCGCGCTGCCACCAATCCACGTTTGAATGCCAAACCACCCGCATGCCACAAATGCCCGCAGCATCGCAGGAATATTTGCACCGAATACCCCAAACGAACTTCGCAGCAGCACCGGAAAAGGAATGCCATACGCCGTGCCCGCCAGCGCATTTAAAGCCAGTGGCACAAGCACGATCAGATTTCCCAGCAATACGGTGAGCACCGCCTGCCACCAATTCATCCCGCCAGCGATCAAACTG
>JBGSMR010000030.1:0-2841 GCA_041740065.1 Chthoniobacterales bacterium | reverse complement strand
AACCAATCCCCGAGGCGCCCAAACGCAGTGATGACCTCGTCTGCAACAAACAAAATGTCGTTCTCGCGGCAAAGATCCCTCAAAGCACGCAAATATCCCGGCGGAGGCACGATGACTCCACCCGCACCTTGAATCGGTTCGACGAACATCGCGCCAATGGTGTCCGCCCCTTCCCGATGGATGATGGCTTTGGTTTCCTCACTCCGCTGCGCCCCGAAGGCTTCCGGACTCAACGTCGTCCGAGCATGGTAGGCATACGGTGTGGGCACATGGATAAATCCCGGAAGAGGAAGACCAAAGGGCAAGTAGCAGTTGGGGAGACCTGTGAGGCTTGTGGTCGCGACAGTGACTCCATGATATCCAAACTCCCGCGAGAGAATTTTGCGTTTCTGCGGGCGCCCTTTGATTTGCTGATACGCAAAAATAATCTTCAACGCGGTTTCATTGGCCTCAGATCCAGAGTTGGAAAAGATGGTCTTGTTCAGCCGAGCGGGGGCATGTTTCGCCAACCAATCAGCAACCATGACAGGCGGTTCTGTAGTGCTATTGAAAAATGATGGATAATAAGGCAGGCGCTCCATCTGATCGTGGACGGCTTTCACGATCGAAGCACAATTGTAGCCGACGTTCACGCACCACAATCCCGCCAACCCATCCAACAACCGCCGATCTTCTTGGTCGACGAGGTAACTCCCCTCCCCTGACTTAATCCAGTGTGTCCCTTCTTCATGCATCGCGTGGTGATGCGTGAAAGGGTGAATGTGGTGGTCTTGATCTTTTTGACGCAGTTCATCGAGGGTGATCAGTCCTGAACATAGGCTGGCCGGAGAAAAATTACCAGCACCAGTGAGGGTAGTAACTACGAGTGAACGCAAAGTCCGAAAAAAATATGACAAGGCAGCGAGTACCTGTGAGCGTCCTCCGGTCTGCCCAAAAGTCGGTATAGCAACGAAGGATATAGCAACGAAGGAAAGTCTTCGCCAAATCCGCCTAGGAGTGCAGCGAAGATCCCGAGAATCTCGAAGTGCACCCCCGACTAACCGCCAAACAAGCACAAATCGCCTGAACGCTGGGTGTCATGATTCCTGGCGCAACGACTTTAACTCTCCGGTGTCATTAATGATTGGCGCAATACGGTCAGCCGAACTATTTGATGACCGCGTTGACGAGTTTCCCCTGAATCACAATGACGCGAAAGATGGACTTCCCCACGGCGGCTTCCATGATCTTGGGATGAGCCAATGCCAACGCCTCTATCTCGTCGGCTGATGCGTCTTTGTTAACGAGGAGCTTGTCGCGGAACTTTCCGTTCACTTGGAGCACGATCTCTATCTCGTCTTCGATCAAGCAGTCTGCATTCCACTCCGGCCAGTCAGATTGTGAAGTCTGCCCTGAAAACAAAGAAAACTGGGTGCCGAGTCGAGCCCAGAGTTCTTCTGCAAGGTGCGGAGCAAACGGACTAAGCAGCCGCAAAAGCACATGCAGCGCAGCCACAGGCCGGGGACTCACAGCCGTAAGCGCGTTCGTACAGACCATCATTTGTGCGATCGCTGTGTTAAACGAAAGACTTTCGACATCTTCGGTGACTTTTTTGACGGTCGCATGGATGACTTTGAGCAGAGCACGATCCATGGGCACATCTGCGAGGTCCCTATTAATTTGCCAGTTACCCTCCTGATCTTCTTCAACTCCCAGTCGCCAAATGCGAGCCAGAAAGCGATATACGCCTTCGACACCTGTCATGCTCCAAGGCTTCATCTGCTCTAGCGGCCCCATAAACATTTCGTAGAGTCGCAGCGCGTCAGCACCGTATTGCTCAATGACCTCATCCGGGTTCACCACATTTCCTCGGCTCTTGGACATCTTTTGACCGTCTGGGCCAAGGATTAATCCCTGATTCACCAATCGGTGGAATGGCTCAACAGTCGAGACTTCGCCGAGGTCAAAGAGCACTTTGTGCCAAAATCGAGCGTATAGAAGATGCAACACCGCATGCTCCGTGCCACCCACGTAGAGATCGACACCGCCGCCACCCTGCCCTCCCGGTGACCGCATCCAGTAAGCCTCGGCATCCTCACCGACAAAACGATTGGAATTTGTCGGATCGCAAAATCGGAGATAATACCAGCAAGAGCCTGCCCATTGCGGCATCGTGTTGGTTTCGCGGATGGCTGTTGGAGAAAATTGAACCCATTCTTTCGCCTTGGTCAAAGGAGGCTCACCGGTGCCGCTAGGCTTAAAGTCGTCCAACGGTGGTTGGACCAACGGAAGATCCGCATCTGTTAGCCCTCGATGCTGACCATTTTCCCAAAGAATGGGAAACGGTTCACCCCAATATCGTTGCCGCGAGAAGAGCCAATCCCTCAGCTTGAAATTTACTCGCCGCTCCCCCAATCCGCGTTCCTCAAGCCAATCGATCATCACCGCTTTGGCCTCAGTAGTCCGCATGTCATTTAAGAAAGCAGAATTTATAGCCGTCCCCTCACCCGCAAAACAACCCGTTGCATGGGCGCCAGCTCGCCTTTCAATTCCAGGCTGAGAATCTAATGCCTGAGAACTACCGCTCCGAGCACTCACGACTTCACGGACTGCCAGATCAAATGCGTTTGCGAATTCAAAATCGCGCTCGTCATGACCAGGCACAGCCATAATAGCACCCGTGCCGTAGGTCATGAGCACATAATCTGCAATCCAAACCGGGATCTGTTCGTCGTTAACCGGATTGGTTGCATACGCTCCCGTAAATACGCCTGACTTTGACTTCGCAAGGTCTGTGCGCTCGAGATCACTTTTAGCCCCAATCTCCCTGCGATAGGCCGTCACTGCCGCCCGCTGCGCATC
>JBGSMR010000427.1:0-3466 GCA_041740065.1 Chthoniobacterales bacterium | reverse complement strand
GTAGCGCCGAGACTGGAAAACTTCGCAAGGCCCGCTGTCACATCACACATTTCCTGAGTGCATACGCCGGTAAAAGCGAGAGGGAAGAACAATAACACCGTGTGTGACTTGCCAAAGTTCTCGCTAAGCGTGACGTCAATGAGGCTGTCGCCAGATGCAGACTTGAGAGTGAAATCCGGGGCGGGTGATCCGACAGGTAGAGCCATGAAAAGAAAAATTAGTTGGGTTAAGCGAAGAAATGCGGAGAACTTCAGTTATCCACCCTGCAAGTAGAACCAACGATGCTGCATGTGAGCAAGATCATTTGTTGAGCAATTTTTGATTTCGACAAATCTTTCTTTTCTCAAGGCAATCCCTGATTCCTAGAAGCAGCACCGTTTCCTGCTCGACCACGCGATCTTGCGACGAGATACCTAATCAAATGAGACGTATTGAATGGCTTTTCATTATTTTTGCCGTGCTCCTGCTGGCAGCATGTTCCTCGCCAAAATATCGGGGATACAAATACGGTGTGTACACCGTCCGGGGCGAGACGTACTACCCGATGGCCCCTCGCGATGCTATCGGCTACGAGGAAATTGGAATCGCGTCGCATTATCAAGAGGGCAATTGGCTCTTTCCTGGCAAGACGGCGATCGGAGAAAAGTTATATCCAAACACGGCCGGCGCCGCGCATAAGACACTGCCGCTGCCCTGCCGCATCCGTATTACCAACCTCCAAAATGGACGCAGCACGGAGGTTCGCGTCAATGACCGGGGACCTTTCATCCCGGGAAGAATTATCGACGTCACCGCACCTGTGGCAAAAAAGCTCAGGTTCCACAATCAAGGCCTCACACGGGTGAAGATCGAAGTCATTGATGTCGGTGATGGCAAACACCGTATTCGCAGATAGAAAGTATAGACCAATCATGGAAAATCCCCAACTACCGAAGCAAGAAATCGAGCGCGATCTTGGGCCGCAGCCGATTTTGCAATTGCTGGAAAAGCACAGTCTCAAATCGCACGACCTTGTGGCGGCATCGGGCGAGCACATCACGCACAAAATGGTCGCCCGTGCTTGCAAAGGCCGCCGCCTGACATCGCACGTCCAACAAAAAATCCTCCGTGCTCTCAACAAAGCGAGTGGGCAAGAATTCCGGCTCGTCGATATTTTCACATATTGAGTTCGACACGAAATTCCGGAAGGTTTTCCAGCGAAATTTCCTACCTCCATCGACGAGCAGTCCGTCCCAAGCGCGCCGATCATCGAGGCGGTGGTTTACATCCCCGATTCATATCGCCGTCGGCCTGAGGCTACGAGGACCTAGAAACCTGATGGGTGGACGTGCGGCGACGCGGTCTTAGCCTAGCTTTCCCCTGATTTTTTCATAAGTTGTTACAAATCAGCGGAACTGCCTTTAAATGTAGCAAGTGTTTGTTCAAGCCACCAAATCCCGACAAAAGGGCAAAACCTATGTCACCTATCTGGTTCGTGAATCCTTCCGCCAAGCTCGCTTTCAAGGATCTGGCCCGAGGCACTCTCCTGGCCTCGGCCTGTGGCCATCCCCCGAAGAGAGCTTCGAAGAGGACGATCTCTACGCAGCGATGGACACAATCACTGGCCACTGGTGCGCTTTGGAAAAAGGCCTCGCCGCCGGAGCTTTCAAGGAACCCGTGAGCCTGGTGCTCTACGATCTCAAAAGCGTTTACTTCGAAGGGGCTGGGCCACATCACATCGCCCGCTATGGGCACAGTCGCGATCACCGCAGCGACCGGCCCCAGATCATCCTCGCCGTGGCCACCGACACCGCCACCCTTCAAGGCTTCGTGAAAATCCTCCAACGCCGCTTCGGCATCCGCGACGCTGTTTTTGTTTTCGACGGAGGAATGAGCAGCAAAATCAAGCTCGAAGTTCTCGAGGCCGACGGCCTCAACTTTGTCACACGGCTCTCCAACGCCACGCTCGAAGCCCTGCTCAAAGAACTGCCCGACAGAGGGGCTACTCGAACTCAGCGACTCCAACCGCCTCGTGGAGATCGAACACGAAGGCAAGCGCCACGTTATTGCCGGAGGCCTTTGGTGCTTTTTGACCAACTCGTTGATGACGAGATGATTTTTCTATTTTTTCGGGCTTGGTGATGGTGAGCCTGTAGGTGCCGGCGGAATCAACAATGCCGGGGCAGCAGGAGGGGCGCCATTAAAGCCTGGTGCACCAGGTGGCAGAAATCGAGGGGACGGATCGTGCCGAAAAGTCGGTGGTGCAAGAAAAAGCTCCATACCCGCTTCGTAATCCTTCGGGTGTGCTGATTGGATCGCAGCCAGTCGATCTCCGATTAGGTTCGCGGGAACCAAGTCGCTACCGCTTTTCAGAGCATTTTGATACGAGATCACCGCAAGCATGAACTGACCCGCAGCTTCCTGGTTTTGGCCCGCGACCAGTGCGAGGAGCCCAACCTGATCTGCGTTGCTGAATGTCTGCCCTCGGTCCATGATCCGGAGCGCTTCCTTAACTCGGATTCCCACGGAAAAATCACCACGATCTTTTGCATCTGCAGCGAGGCGCCTCAGGAAATCACTCACAGTTTCATCCGGGTTCGGACGAATGGCTTCCGATGCGCCGACAAATCGCGGCAACACGAGTAGCAGAAGGTCTCGCCGCAGCTTAGCCACGGTCGCAGCACCGATCTCCGTACCCGAATACGATTGCGCCACGTCGATATTCGTTGTCAAGCCGGCTTTGAAATCCTGATAGGTTCGATCGATCGGCGTGAGCGCCTGAACTAAAGAATTTGCAATCTCTGCACGATCATAACGATCCCGATTACCTTGAATCGCTCGCAACTCGCGCAGCGCATCGCTGATGCTTTCCAGCGAATCAGTCTTCGCGAGGATCGCGTCTACTGCGTCCACCGTAGAACCCTGGGTAGAAGCATTTTTCGTCAATGGCGCATTTTCTAGATCAGACAAACGCTTCAATATCTCAGAGCGAGGGATCAAACTAAAAACATTTGAGTTACTCAACGCACGTAGGTTTTCCTGTGCCTGCCGGAGGTTGCCGCTCGCCTGCGCGGACAAGTAATTCTGCCATTGAATTAAAAACTGCCCACTCTGCTCGACCTGAGCAAATAGGGCACGGAGTGCTGGATCCTGTTGACTCAGGTTATTGGTGCGGGTGCGGTTCTCTTGGAGTGCCTGAAGAAGTACATCCAGATCCCCGGCGGACGTGGCTGTCTGAACGGCTGTTCGCGATTGATCAAGGAACGCTTGCTGCTCATCGAGCAGCTTCTTTCTTTCGTTTTTCTGTTCTACCTGCATGGCCGTCTGCAAATCAACGACAGCCAATTTTACGGCCTCGGAGCGAAAATGCATCGGGGCCTGACCAGAATGGCACTAACTTAAGGGAGGTTTGGGACGAATGGAGGGAGTGGGTTTGGGGGACGGTTCGGGGGATTGGAGGATGAGTTTCTGGGTGATCTCGCGCATC
>JBGSMR010000412.1:0-4153 GCA_041740065.1 Chthoniobacterales bacterium | reverse complement strand
TAGTTTTCCGAGTGGAAGATCGAGATCAATTCCTTGGAGGTTGTTTTGGCGAGCGCCACGGATACAAATAAACTTCGACACAGGAAACAATACGCACGAGATCGGCCAAATGTCTCATACCGATCCCATTGCGGGGCTTTTTTTTACAACCGGGAGAGACCGGCAAGAAATTCTGGATGATCACGCGGGAGGCGGAACGCCAGAATCTGAGTGGAGGAGCAACTAGTCGACAGTCTCGACTTTGAGGGCGTCGGTCTGCATGAGAACCTGTTGCTTCATGATCTTGCCGGCTTTGAACTTGACGGTCGCTCTTGGCGGGATGACGACATCATTCTCCGGCTTGTTCGGGTTTCGGCCCACGCGGGATTTGGTGAGTCGCACTTCGAATACGCCAAAGTTGCGGAGTTCGATAGTTTTGCCTTCCGCTAATGACTCGGTGACCCGGTCTAGGAGGCCTTGCACGACACTAAGCACCTCTTGTTGTCCAAGCCCCGTTTCGTTGCTGATTGCAACGACCAACTCCTTTTTTGTCACATTTCCCATAATATCCTTTTTCGCTGTAGGCGGGAGGAAAGCAGATCATGAGTCTCTCGGCAAACCGAAAACCACATTATCTTATTTTAACGGTCATTCGTCAGATCGCCCAGAGGCTGCAAGGGTCTCGGCGAATCGCTGCAATGGTGCTGCAAAAGCAGTGTCAAGCAGGCTCACGGGCACATTGAGGCGGGCAGTCCAATTGGCTTCTCCTGTGGCTCCGGGAACATTGAAGCGGTCTTCCTCTCCGAGAATATCTGTGATCATGGGAATCACCAACCAGGAGTTGCTACGAAGCAATCCCTGGTGCGTCGCACGGTGGATTTCTGCGTCAAATGCGCGGGGGAGCTCGATGTCCTCGGCATCTGAAAATTCCATGAGTTGGCGCATTTGTGATAGCGCAGCGTCAGCTTGTTCCGAAGGCCCGGCTTGGATGACCTCAAACCATTCGTTCCAGAATGCCCTGACAGGCGGGTGGTCGTGGGTGGCATAAGTTGCAAGTGATAGCCTCGGGTAGTCTGCACCCGGGGTGAATGTGCCGTCCGGTTCGCGCTCCCACTGGGGGATTTTAAATCCCGGGATTTCTAGTTTTTCGAGCACAGGTCGGACATAAGGAGCGACCGAGCCCAGATCCTCGGCGATCAGACAATGGGGAGCGCTCTCTTCAAGGAACAACCGGAATAATGTTTCTCCATGGCGTCTGTTCTTTTCCCGATTTTCAGGAGTTTCGTCATCGTTCGGCATAAATCCCGGTAATCCTCGGCCCGTCCTCGCCGCGGCTTGGTCATCCGAGAGCTCCAAATACGTCATGTTATCTTCTGGGCGCCACGGGAAGCTGTAGATCCTGAAAAATCCGAGAGCATGGTCCACCCGCACCAAATCAAACATTCTTCGCATCAAACGCAGTCGTCGGCGCCACCATGCAAAATTGTCGTGAGACATCGCGAACCAATCGTAGAGAGGGAATCCCCAATTCTGGCCCCATTTTGCGGTGAATGGATCGGCCGCAAAAACCCGTTCTGGAGGGGCACCACTCGATCGGGTGAGATCGAAGATGCCAGGTTCTTGCCACACATCGGCACTATAGATTGAAACCCCAACGGGAATATCGCCGATTAATGCAACACCCTGCGCATCACATTCCTCTCGCACGGACTCCCACTGCTGGAAAGCAATCCACTGGATGTATGCCCGAAAGTCAGCCTCGCGCTGGAATTCCGCACGCGGTTCTGGATCAAGCCCGTTGAGCCATCCCTGAGCGCCAGCGAGCGACCTTTGATTGTCAGGCCAATTGCTGGTGACTTCTGTGCAGTGGACATCGACTAGCGAACGAAAGACTGTGTATGCCTCAAGCCAGCTCCGTTGACCGTGCCGGAATTCTGCAAATGCTTCCTGCCGTTTGATTCCGCCGCGTTTTGAAAACCGTGAAAATGCCGCGCGAAGCAAATCGACCTTGAGCGACTTCACGGGGTCGTAGTGAACGCGGCCATCATGGAATTGATCCACGCCGTGGGCAGCGGTGATCTTTTTGAAATCTGCGGTTGTGAGGTCTTCCATCACGTGCGGAAGCGTCGCCACGGTCGAGGGTTCGATCGCCATGGAACTGATGATATTATAAGGGCTGTGATCGGCACCGGTTTCGTTAACTGGCAGGATCTGAACCGCCCGCATCCCCTGTTTCCTTGCCCATCGCACGAATTCTTTGAGTGATTCAGTGTCACCAATGCCGAGGTCATTTTCTCCTCGTAGGGCAAACACGGGAATCAGTGCTCCTGCAATTTTTCGATCTGATGAGATTTTTGACACCTTTTCGTAGTAGTCGCGCTTTGAGCGAGCATCAAGCGCCAAGCGAGACGGAATCTAGCTCTGAGCGTTACGTGCCAGTTTTTAGATCGTGAGAGCGAGAGGTTTTTATTAAATTTGATTCTGCGCGGGTGATTTCGAAGCTGGTATATCGAGTAGCACTGCGACATAAAGTTGAAGGTCTATTTGCGCCTTCAACGACCTTATTTCATCTCCACTTCTGAACTACACTTTTGAAACGCATCCTTGTCATCGAAGACGACGCGAGTATTCGCAACAACTTGGTTTCCTTGCTAAAGTCCGAAGGATATGCAGCATCGGGCGCGCCGGACGGGCGCTCTGGGATCTTCTCTGCTTTCGAAAATCCGCCGGACCTGGTGCTGTGCAATTCGATGATTCCGGATTTGAAGGGACCCAAGGTAATATCGGAACTGCGGGCTAATCCCCTCACTGTCGGCGTCCCATTCATTTCCCTCTCTGCCCAAACGGATCAGGAAGATATCGTTACTCAGTTGAAAGCGACCGCGAATGACTTCCTCATGAAGCCGTTTTCAAATGCGGAGGTTCTGTCTTCAGTCCGAACGCATGTCACGCAAGCTTCCGCAGGTTCCGATTCGGCACTTGCTCGACACGTGGAGGCGGCTTCCTCGAAGATCGCTGAGATCGGTGGTGCCGCGGTGCAAACCGCTCCGAACCGGAAACAGCTGCATGAATATTTTTCCAAACTGCAAGAGAGTGATTCTGGAGTTATGGTTCTTGGAGTGGCAATCGATCACTTCGGGGATATTGTCGCCGGACTGAGCACCAATGCTCTCGACGAGCTGCTACAGCAAACAAACCTGCGCTTGGAGGGTCTCTCAAGCGACCTTGGCGGCGTATGCGTTCCTATTATGGGAGAGACATTTGTTTTACTCCTTCCCAAGGGCGAATTGAGCGCTGCCGTCGTTGCGAAATCCATTTTAACGCTTATTCGACAACCGCTTCACATTGATGGCACACGCCTGCATCTGAGTGCCAGCGTGGGCGTTGCGTTCTATCCGGACCATGCGGATGCGCTTGAGCCTCTGGTGGGCAGTGCGCAAGGAGCCGTCTCCAAAGCCCGTGCATCGGGTGGGGACACCTGGCACCTCCACAACCCCGCTTTAGAGTTACTTCCTCACAGCAAATTAGACCTCTCATCCTCCCTCTTTGGTGCTATTGATGCGGATGAATTATTTCTGGTTTATCAGCCGCAGGTTTCACTCCAAGATGGATCGATCACCGGAGTTGAGGCGTTAATTCGCTGGAATCGAGGCACCGCGGGTGTTGTATCTCCAGCTGTATTCATCCCGCTCGCAGAGGAAAACGGAGCCATACTGGAAATTGGCGAATGGGTAATAAAAACCGCAGCCCGGCAATTGAAGGCCTGGTTGGATGCGGGTCTTCCGAATGTCAAAATGAGTGTAAATATTTCCCCGCGTCAGCTCCGGCATGAAGGGCTTGCGGAGATGATCCGGGATGTTATCGCAGAAACCGATGTGCCTGCCGGGAGCCTCGGATTCGAAGTGACAGAGAGTGCGCTGGTGCATGACTTCGATGCCTGCAAGCAGGTGCTCCAAGACATTCGCGATACGGGTGCCGGAGTGTCTATGGATGATTTTGGTACTGGATATTGCGGACTCGGGTATTTGGGACGACTCCCATTCGATACCTTGAAAATCGATCGGAGCTTCGTCTCCGGTCTCCCTTCTGAACCCGATAAGCTGGCAATCGTCCCGGCCTTGATTCAGATGGCTCGCGCGCTCGGTTTGAGGTGGCCCCCGAAAATCAGGCCAGT
>JBGSMR010000352.1:0-2900 GCA_041740065.1 Chthoniobacterales bacterium | reverse complement strand
AGCGCACTTTGGCCGGCGATTTCGTGAAATTTGATCCTGAATTCGCACCGAATTTGGTGGGAAAACACGTGCGGGTCACTGGCACGGTGAGTTCTTACCGGGGGGGATTTCAAATGCAGGTCTTCGCGCCGAGTCAGATTGAATTTCTCGACGCGGATCAAGGGTCGTAGTTTTCAGCGCATGTCGACCGGGCGGGCTACCATGATCCCTGCATGTTTGGAGAATTGAGCGAGGTAGTCGCTGAGGCGGGCATCAAGGATAACCTGTTTTTTGTCCCGGGAGGCATGTAAAAACCGGAGTGTCCCGTTCTTGTCTCTCACCGCAAGCCCGACGTGCGAGGTGTAGGTGCCCGGCCATGTGGTGACGATACTGATGACATCGCCATCTTGAAGTTTGCCTTCGATAGCGCGCACGGATGCCTTTGGGATATACCAAATGCCGCGCTTGGAAATGGCAGCTTCCGATCTTGCGAGCCGGGGAATCAGGCTTGGGTCCGCACGGAGTTGGCGGAAGCTCTTCCAATTTTTTGCCATGTAGGCCATTTCCCTATGTAATTTTTTGGCTCCTGGAAGATCCGGGGTGATTTCGCGGACTAACGACCTGCGCGCGTTGTCGTATTGCCAGTCTTCGAGATGGTGGAGGCGCGAGTCGAACTTTCCTGTATTTTTCCCGCCGCGGTAGCGGTCCATCTCGATCAAGCGAAGGAGGTCCTCGGGGGACGGCTTATCTTTCCACTTGAGCGCACGCGCAGTCCCGAGGGCAATCTCAAAAAATGTCCAGCAGTCCATGCCTGACATATTCACGCTGGGAGCCTCGATCCGATCATCAAGCTCCAGTGTGAAGTTCTTATAGGGAGTGCCCACTAGCGCCATCCCGATTCGGGCCGTGCGTTTGCCTATGGGAAGGTCACGCCAGTTTTCATTAATTCCTCGTTGGACGAGTTGATTGAACTTCGACTGCCCGACGAATGTCCGTTCCAAGGGTAGCGCCGCTGATACTGTGCCCACCACAAGTAGACACAGTACGAAGCGTAGGAACGTGCGCATAGCAATGGGTCAGTATTTCGCGACCGTCGGGTCGATCCGGTCCGCCCAGGCAAGGATCCCGCCTTCTACGTTCCAGAGTTTTCCAAAGCCGGCGGCTTGAAGCTCCCGCACGGCCTGGGCGCTCCGCGATCCCATTTTGCAATGAATCACGATCTCATCCGCGCTGTCCAATTCGCTCATACGAGAATGAAGTTCGCCGAGTGGGATCAACTTAGCCCCGGGAATACGGGCGATATCGTATTCATATTTCTCGCGCACGTCGACGAGCACAAACTGGTCGCCGTTGTCTATGCGCTGCTTCAGAGTTTCAACGTCGATTTCCGGAACGGGTGGTTCGGCCTCTTCGGCTGCCGCCGCCTGCGGAATTCCGCAAAAAACTTCATAGTCGATTAGTTCGGTAATTGTTGGGCTCTCGCTGCAGATTGGACAGGACGGATCTTTACGAACCTTAAACTCGCGGAAACTCATTTTTAGCGCATCAAAATGCACCAAGCGCCCAATCAGGGGATCGCCGATGCCCACGATCAATTTGATCGCTTCGATCGCCTGCATGACACCAATGATTCCTGGTAACACCCCCAGCACGCCCCCTTCTGCGCAGCTTGGGACCATTCCTGGCGGTGGCGGTTCAGGGTAGAGACAGCGGTAGCACGGGCCGCCGAGGTGTGGCGCGAACACCGTGCATTGACCATCAAAGCGGAAGATCGAGCCGTAGACATTGGGCTTTTTCAGAAGCACACTCACGTCGTTGGAAAGATAACGGGTAGGGAAGTTATCTGTGCCGTCAATGACGACATCGTAAGGCTCAACAATCTCGATCGCGTTGCTCGAGGAGAACATTGCATCATACAAAACCACCTGCACATTGGGATTCGCTTCCTTGATCCGGTCGCGGGCGGAGTTGAGCTTTTTCCGTCCTACGTCTTTCGTCCCATGAAGGATCTGACGTTGGAGATTGGAATAATCTACGATATCAAAATCGACGAGGCCCAGCGTCCCCACTCCTGCCGCAGCAAGGTATAGGGCAATCGGAGATCCGAGACCGCCGGTCCCGATGCAAAGCACTTTCGCTGCTTTTAAGCGTCGCTGACCTTCGAGGGTGACTTCCGGCATGATCAAGTGCCGGGAGTAGCGGGCTACTTCATCGTTGCTAAATGTGATCGATTCTAATCGGGCTGGGTCAATGATACTCGGGATAGTCATAACGGGTCGTGGAAGTGAGAATACGCGCGATGCGGCGGAATCTCAATCGGGAATAAAGATATACGGACGAAAGGCCCGGTTCTTTTGAGGGAACCGGGCCTGATTGCGACAGCCGCTCCCCGTGATCTTTGTCAGAGCGGCGGGGTGAGGGGTGTCGTGAAAATTATTTCATCAACAGCACAGCACGCGCGCGCTTGATTTCGCGTGTGATTTTGCGGTGCAAATGGGCTGGCATACCGGTAACCCGCCGAGGAATGATCTTTCCTGCTTCGGTGACGAAGCGTTTCAAGAGATCCGGGTTTTTGTAGTCGATGGCTTCAACTGCGAGGTCGATGCGGCGGCGCGGCATCGGACGGTTGGCGCGTCGGAAGTTAGAGCGGCGTTGAGGTGTTTTTGGCTGCATGATCGTTACTTAATTTCCCGGTGAAGGGTGTGCCGCTTGAGGTGCGGGTTGTATTTTTTCTTTTCGAGACGCCCAGGAGTTTTGGGGCTCTTTTTGTTGCGTTTGCTCATGTAGCGCGAAACAGGTTGTCCTTCCGCACGCGCTTCAGTGCATTCCAGCGTGATGATTTCTTGTGCCATGATTAGTCTTTGCTGTCGGTTGAGGTGTCTTCTTCGTCGCCGTCGCCGTCTTCGTCGTTCGATCCAAAC
>JBGSMR010000318.1:0-3531 GCA_041740065.1 Chthoniobacterales bacterium | reverse complement strand
CCAAGGATCAACGTGCGACTACATCTTGGCTTTCATTTTTTGTGGTTTTTCAGGTTGGTTTTTACCCGAACCCCACCGCTTTTTATAGCTTAACCACTGGCCTGATTTTCGGGGGCCACCTCAATACGGGCACTGTCACTGCAGGGACAAGTGTCGCGCGGAAGCTCCCCAGAAAGAGATAAATCACAAGGATCACCAACCCGATTGCAATCGCTAAAGTATTGTACACTTCTCGGATCGATTGCTCGATAAATATCGACGAGTCGTAGCTTTGATCAATTCTCAATCCGTCCGGCAATGTTTTGTTCAGGCGCTCCGCCTCCCGTTTTGCTCCACGAGCAACTTCGATGGTGTTGGCCGTGGATTGTTTGACGATACCCAGTCCGATCATGGGGATTCCATTCCCTTGAAAGAACGTGCGATCTTCCTCGGGACCTCGCTCGACGCGAGCTACATCCCCCAAGCGAAGGAGATACCCGTCATCACCCCGCCCGATCACGAGTCCCGCGAAGTCCTCCGCCGTAAGAAACGCCCGTTTGACACGAACTGTAAATTGCCGTTGATTCGACTCGATCGTTCCCGCAGGAAGTTCCACGTTGCCCGAGCGAAGTGCATCTTCCACATCAGTCACGGTCAATCCCCGGGCGGCCATGGCCTGCCGGTCCAGCCAGACCCGCATCGAATACGTCTTGGCGCCGCCGACACGCACACGAGCCACACCGTCAATGACAGAAAATCGATCAACGAGGTAACGTTCCGCGTAGTCTGTTAGTTCGGAAATGCTGAGTTGGTCGCTGGAGAGATTCAGCCACATGATGACATCATCACTCGAATCCACCTTTTGGATGTCTGGGGGGTCTGCCTCCACCGGCAAATCGTCAAGAATTCCCGAAACCCGATCACGGATGTCATTGGCGGCACCGTCGACATCACGTCCGGTGCCGAATTCGACCGAGATTCGTGATTCTCCATCTTCGCTGGAAGACTCTATAAATTGAATACCCTCGACGCCCGCGATGCGTTCTTCGATGACTTCTGTAATCCGTGTTTCGACGACGCTCGCAGCAGCACCCCGGTAGCTGGTCGTGATCGAAACAATGGGCGGATCGATGTCCGGGTATTCGCGCAGCGGCAGGCGTAGGAATGAAATGACGCCAAACGTAATGAGTAGCAGCGAGAGCACCGATGCGAACACCGGGCGTGTGATAGAAACATCAGACAGTTTCATCGGGTCGCCTCCGCTTTGGAATCGAGCATCTCCGTTAGCGACGATTCGCTTGTGGCGACGGCCATGATGCTTACCGGGGAGCCATCGGTGAGCGTCATATCGCCTCGAGTGACGACTTTTTCACCCGCTGTCAGGCCCGCGGAAATCTCCACCTCGCCGGTGCGGCGTGTTCCAATGACCACATCACGCTTGCGAATGACCGGCGGACTAGATGTTTCATCGAGCACATACACGCTGTTTTTTGTCCCTTCGGGCATGAGCGCGTCTTCCGGGATCGTGATGGAGTTGCGCTGGTTGCTTAGCACTTCGACGGTCATGAGCAAACCCGGGACCAGTTTGCGTTCAGGGTTGGGGATCCGGGCGCGCACGATGATCGAGCGGGTGACCGGATCTATTCGGCTCGATACGCTTGTGATTTCCCCCCTAAACGGCTCATCTCCGAACGCCCGGGCCTCTGCGGTGATCGGGACGCCGGGTCGCAACACGGGGAGGAAGGTGGATGGCACGGAGAAATCGAGTTTCATTACGCTGTCGTCATCGAGTGTGGTGATGAGATCCCCTGGTTGCAGCAGGGCACCGATGCTGATATTGCGAAGTCCGACGACTCCATCAAATGGCGCCACAATCCGGAGATCCGTCAATTGCGATTGGATAGCACCCAACCTAGCCCGCGCTGTCTCGTAGACGCGGCGGGCTTCGTCCAGGGCCGCCACCGAGGAGGCCCCGGTGCGAGCAAGCTGTTGAGCGCGCTCAAACTGCTGTTTTGCTTCATTAGCGGTCGACTCGGCCTCAACAATGAGGGCATCCTCCTCAATCGCCAGGAGCTTTACCAAAACGTCTCCTCGTGTAACGCGCTGACCGTCATCAAAAGAAATCTGAGTTACTGTTTCAGACACGTTGGCTTTTACATCCACCGATTCGTTTGCACGCAAGGTGCCCAGGGCTTCAATCCGATCTACAAATTGGCTTTCTTTGACCTCGGCAACAACGACCGGAGGGGCCTTGCGTTCTTCGGCCCCTGCGTAAAATGGGACGAGCGAAACGAGGCATGCAAAGGCTAGGCGGCGAAGTGGGTCATGGTGAAAGGCGAGCATAATCGACAGGATATGCCCAAGAATAGCACACTCTTCGAGTCGCGCACCGGATGAATTTTATCAAACTGCAATCAAGCCTGAGGCCGTGCCAATCCGAGTGACTGCTCTGGCGTAAGCAGCGTGGCGTCTTTCAGTAGACGGCAGAATTCTTTTTTAGTCGCCTCGTGGTGCTTGCTCGGGGCAGGGTGAGGGGCTGAAAACGTCTTGTATTGCACGCGGAGCCGCTCCAGTTCGACAATGCGCAGGTATTCATCGCCGCGCTTCCACACTTGGTTTTGTTCGAGTTTAAGCACGCTTCGAACCTACAGGAGAGAATCGTCGGAATACAGAATTATCGATGTGCTATTTTTGCCTTCGCTATGGTATGCACGACCTGAATGGAGGAAAAACAACGGCGAGAAGTGCGCGCCCTCCGCGAGGTGCAGGCAGATTTGCGTTGGCGGCTGGATTCGCTGGAGCGGCGAATCGATTTACTGACAGTAGCGTCAGATCGCGTCGATGGGCCTCCCGATCTTCCTTCCTCAGCGACCTTGCCCGTGCCGAGCGGGGTGTTTTTGGCACCCGCGGTCCCGCCTCCTGATATCGACGAATTGGTCCCACCGGAAGCCGATGATCAACCCGAGCCCGCATTGCGGTCCAAATCCGGAGAGACAAAGCCTTCGCGAGTCGCGACAGCGCCAGCGGAGTCGGGCGATTCTTTCGAACTGCGTCTGGGCCGTGTCTGGCTCGTACGCGTGGGGATCGTCGTTTTGCTTACCGGCGTTGTTTTTCTTGGAAATTTTGCTTGGCAGGAATTCATCTCAAAAATTGGACCCGCTGGAAAGTTGGCATTGATCTACCTTACCGGTGCCGGTCTGTCTGCCCTGGGTTGGTGGGTGAAGCGAAAGCGGGAGGAACTTGCCGCATACGGGAAAGTGTTGATCGGCGGTGGACTAGCTACCGTCTATTATGCGACGTACGCAGCGCACTTTGTCGATCCGCTCCGGGTTATCCCCAGTCCCTGGCTGGGTGGAGCTTTATTGCTCGTGCTTGCTGGTGGGATCCTGTGGCTTTCAGATCGCTTGCGATCTGAGGCTGTTGCGTCGGTCACGGTGATCCTTGGCTTCTACACGGCGGCCATCAATCCCGTGGAAGGGTTCTCTTTATTCAGCAATTTGCTGCTGAGCGTGGTGGCGATTATTTTGCTAGTAAGGCACCGCTGGATGACGG
>JBGSMR010000022.1:0-4035 GCA_041740065.1 Chthoniobacterales bacterium | reverse complement strand
TGACGTGGGCGCATGGACTGCGCTCCCGATACATCTTGGTGTGGATGCCAGCGGGAATACGATTCGCGGCGCCCATGCACTGTACGATGCGAAAGACAACATCGCTATCTCCAATGGGCGTACGATTGCTCTCTGTGGAGTGCGCGATTTGATTGTTGTTGAAACCGACGATGCGGTTCTCGTTTGTCACCGCAATGCTGCTCAATCGATCAAAAACCTTCAGCCGCTCCTTCCGACGGTGCTAAAGTAATTACAGCAAATCTTGAGACCTACTCCAATTCGCGCTGAATTTTTCTTAGAAAGCCGCCATAACGAGCACCCTGCACATCGAACATTTTCGAATTTGAATCTCCGCCAAAAGTGTCCCGCACGACCTCGGATCGCAGGCGTAGCCGGTAGGCTCCATTGTCTTCCGGCGTCATAAAAACCGTGATTTGGGTGTAGGTTGTGTTTTCGTTCCAGTTTCCGTAGAGGAGATTTTCGGTGGCGCCACCGCGCCGTTCAAATCGCATTTCGGATTGACCCATTCCATGCATTTCGAATCCGTGTCGGTAGAAGACATCCTCTGTCTTGGTTTGGATCTCGCTCAATGAGCGATTGTGGATGACCACTTGGGATTGCCCCGCAGGGATTCCGCGTCCCGTCGCCATGCAGCCAGACTGCGCGAGGGCTGCGAGACAGAGGGAAAAACGAAGCAGCGCGCGGGTAAAAGTCAGATTCATGAGCGGTTGGATGGAGTTGGGAAATGCGTGGAAATCCATTCTAGCGCGCAGTCGCGGGTGTCGAATCCGCCCTCGAGTTGCACGGTTTGCACGGCATCTAGGATTTCCTTAAATTCCGGCCCGGGTCTTCGGCCTTGGCGGATCAAATCATGCCCCGTAACCAGCGGCTCTGGAATCAATGGCTCGTGGGCAAATGCCTCCTGGCGCTCCACCAAGAAATCCAAGTTGTCGAGCATGCCATGGCTGGATGTACAGTCCACGCGGTGCAATTCCAGCTCATCCTTGATCGTTGGACGTGCCAAAAATCGCTTCAGTTTTGCCACGCGCATTTGCTGCACATCCTTGAAAGCCATGTGGTTTTTTACCATAGCCACGGTGTTGTCGATGATCTCATTGGAAAACCGGAGCCGCTCCATGATTCGCCGTGTCATGTCCGCCCCGACGTGTTCATGCCCGTTGAAACGAATCCGACCGGTAGGGTCGATCATGAACGTTGGAGGTTTTCCAATGTCATGAAACAGCACGCTCAGCACCAACGGCACGGAGACGGTATCACCCAACAAGCCGAGCATAATGCGCGTGTGGACAAAAACATCGCCCTCCGGATGAAACTCCGGCGGTTGCTCGCAGCCATGCAGTGTCCCCACTTCAGGTAGGATTTCTGCAAGGAGCCCCGAGGAATCCAAAAGATCTAGCCCTCGAACTCGAGCAGGGGATAGGAAAATTTTGACCAGTTCATCCCGTATTCTCTCCTCACTCACAGCGCCGATATCTGGCGCTTGGAGCCTTACGGCTGACCACGTGTCGGGGGCTATATCAAATCCCAGCGTTGCAGCAAATCGGACCGCCCGAAGCAGCCGAAGCTTATCTTCGCGGAAGCGGTCCAACGGATTTCCGATTGCCCGGATCATTCCACGCTCTAAATCCGCCCGTCCTCCTACAAAATCGTGTATCTCGTCTGCTAACGGGTCGTAGAATAATCCGTTTACCGTGAAATCCCGCCGAGCCGCATCCTGCTCCGGGGTCGAGAATTGAACCGATTCCGGACGCCGCCCGTCGATATACAGCCCGTCTGCGCGAAACGTCGCTACTTGGAACTCATGCCCTCCTTCGAGCACGACGATGACTCCAAACTGGGCGCCGACCGCCACCGTGCGCGGAAACATCTTCTGTAACTGCTCGGGTGTTGCCGAGGTCGCAATATCCATGTCATGGCACTCGCGACCAAGCAAACGATCACGCACGCAGCCTCCTGCGAATAATGCGACATACCCTGCCTGAGCAAGCCGCGCGACAATAGATCTCGCAATTTTTTCCATGGGAAGAGGCAAAACGTGCCTATCCGCTATTGTCCTCAGTCGCAACGGGCTCGACTTGCTCGTCCGATTCTGGATCGGGTTGCGGCTGCTCTTTCGGATGGAATAATTCATTAAGAGCGGCCCCGATCATGGGTGCAGCGTGAGAACCTCCGCCGATTTTTTCGCCAGGGTCTCCTTCGTAGACTGCGGAGAATGCATACATCGGTGCTTCCGCAGGAGCAAACCCAGCGAACCACGCCGCATTTTGGCGTTTTGATGTTGGACCCCATTGTGCGGTACCTGTTTTTCCTGCGACTTTGATTCCTTTGACGCGAGCCCGCCGTGCCGTGCCATTTCCGTCCTCAGTAACGCCGATCAGGCCCTCGCGCAAGTTCTCCATGATTTCGTCGCTGATTGGCAATTCGTCACGCACGCGTGGTGGGTAGGCTCCGATGACGCGGTTATCAATCGATTGCACCTGTTTCACCAGACGGGTTTGATAAAATGTGCCACCGTTTCCGAGGATTCCCATCGCCTGCGCCATCTGGAGCGGCGTCACAAGGATGTCACCCTGGCCGATGCTCATGTTTGCAACGTCACCATTGAGAATCCGCCGTTTGTGATGCCGCATCATGTATTCGTCGTTCGGGATATTGCCGCGATCTTCCGCTTTGAGCGGAATCCCGGTTTTTTGGCCCAGTCCGAGCCGCGTTGCCCATTCAATAATGGCTAGAGAACCGGTTTTGATGCCGACTTGATAAAACCATGTGTTGCATGATTGCGTCAGTGCCTCAACAAAGTTCAGCGATCCGGCAGATTCTTTTTTCCAATTGCGGAAAACAAAATTCCCGACGGCGAACGAGGGCGGGCAGTTGAAAGTAGTGCCTGTTTTGATTTTTCCGGATTCGAGAGCGGCCAATCCTACAATTGTCTTAAATGTGGATCCGGGTGGGTATGCGGATCGGAATGCTCTGGGGTAGAGTGGGACTGCGGGGTCGCTTTGGACTGCAGTGAACGCCTCCTGATTTAATGTAGGCACGAAAATATTCGGATCAAAGGTCGGCCACGACGCCAATGCGAGGATCTCCCCCGACTGCGGATCCGTCATCACCATCGCGCCACGGGTGCTCTGTTCTGCAAGGACGCTTTCGCAGGTGCGTTGCACGTCCAGGTCCAGTGTCGTGATGACATTGTGCCCTGGCACTGGTGGTGACGCGATTCGCTCGGAGGTTTTACGTCCTTCCGCATCAAACGTGACATGCAGCACGCCGGGCTGACCACGCAGCTCGCTGTCAAAAATCTGCTCTAGTCCCTCGCGTCCCTCTGTATCCGGGAAAATCATATCTCCGTTTTCAATTGGACGCAGCGAGAGTGGAGCGACGCGCCCGACGTAGCCGATGATGTGTGCAGCCGTGGATCCCTCCGGATAGAAGCGCGCGTAGGTTTGCCGAATGATCAGACTATCCGTGACGCCTGAGGACAAAGTTGACAGCTCCTGTGCATTCAGGTCTTCCACGATGTCGTAGGGGAGAACACTCCGATTCCGATAGTGATCGATTACGGATTTTTCGTTCAACCCGATCTCTCGATTCAAGAGTGCTTTGGCTAGCGTGATTTGTTGTTTAGCAAAAGCCAGCGCCTGATCATCGCTAAAATCCAGAGGCGTCGGAAAGCTGATCGCAAGGTTATAACTCGAGCGCGACTGAGCCAGTGGCTTCCCATTTCTGTCCGTGATCAGCCCGCGCGGGGCAGGGATAGCCAGTTGCCACGTCTGCGCTTGTTTTTGAGTTTCCCAGGTGGGACGTGGATTTTCGACGATTCCGGGACCGTCATTGGTGAACGATACCTGAGCCCATATCGAAATCGGCAACAGGAGAACAATACGTAGAACGGTGCGAAAAATCATGAATTCTGGAGGTTTTAGTAGAATCCAATCCGGGAAGAAACGCAAACACGAGTTCCGAGGGCTTGCACGAGACACCAGAATAACTGGTCATTGGCCCGGTTGATCAGGA
>JBGSMR010000304.1:0-15697 GCA_041740065.1 Chthoniobacterales bacterium | reverse complement strand
GCGCAAGATTGCTGACTCACTAGGTCCTGTAGATGTCGTCGTCCATGCAGCGAGCTCAGGACGCGGCGGTGAAGACGCCTATCGCGCAGTTTACCGTGATGGAATGGCACATTTGGCAGCCGAATTCTCAAATTCATTTCTCATATTCACGGGAAGTACGTCGGTCTATGCGCAAGTCACTGGCGAAGTCGTGAGCGAGGAATCACCGACTCAACCGGATCGCAATACGGGAAAAATTCTTCTGGAAGCCGAAAATATTGCCCTGCAAAAAAATGGAGCAGTAGCTCGGCTGGCTGGAATTTATGGTCCAGGCAGATCGGTTCTCCTGAGGAAATTTCTGGACGGCACGGCGCGGATTGAAGGTGATGGCCAACGCATCATCAATCAGATCCACCGTGACGACGCTGCGACTGCTTTACTCGCGCTTGCGTCCAGCCGCTCCCCGGGCATTCATAACATTGTCGATGATGGCCCGGCTCCGCAGATCACAGTTTATCAATGGATTGCTGATGCGCTGGGGCGCGCGCTTCCACCCTCCGGCGAGCGCGATCTCAATCGCAAGCGCGGATGGACGAGTAAGCGTGTCAGCAACTTGCGTATGCACTCACTGGGGTGGGATCCGCTGTTTACCACCTACCAGAGCGCGCTACCGAACTTGATCGCTGCGGATGCCGACATCATTCAACCGAGCCAAGAACAATAATTTCTCAGGGTCTTTCGCTGCGTGCGGTCATATTTGATTTCGATGGATTGATCCTCGATACCGAGACGCCAGAATATTTGAGCTGGTTGACGGTCTACGAAGAACACGCGGTATCAATCAGCGTCGAAGAATGGGCAATTTGCATCGGCACATTCAATGTGTTGGATCCCCATGCAATATTGGAAGAACGCGCGAAAAGGATCTTTGATCGGGTAGAATTGAGCGAGCAAGTTTGCAAGCGTAGGATGGACCTTTTGACCCGCGAGAAATTGCTGCCCGGCGTACTTGATGTGCTAAATGAAGCTCGCACGCAGGATCTCAAGGTCGGCCTGGCATCAAGCTCGTCGAGGCCTTGGGTGCTCGGGCATTTGAAATCGCTCGGAATTGCAGACCGGTTTCATACAATCCAAACGCGTGAGGATGTGGAGTGCGTCAAACCAAATCCCGCGCTCTACATCCGTGCCATAGAGGCGCTCGGTGTGCAGCCCAGAGAAGCAATCGCATTAGAAGACTCCTATCATGGCCTGTGCGCGGCTCGAGCAGCTGGGCTATTTTGTGTGGCCGTTCCCAACCCGATGACACGGCATCTCCCGCTGCACGAAGCAGATTTGTTACTGAGTTCGTTGAAGGAACTATCACTTGGCTCGCTACTGGCGGGAAAATGACCTTGCCAGATGGTGCGAGCGTAACATCGCTATTTTCGAACTTTTTCGATTCGAGCAAATGCGTTGTGGCTGTGGATCGACTCGAAATTTTCCGCTTCTACGGAATAATACGATATTGAAGGCAATTGATCACACCGTAGCGCGACGTTACGCACGAGATCCTCAACAAAGACAGGGTTCTCGTAGGCGCGCTCGGTGACTACTTTTTCGTCAGGACGTTTAAGTAAACTGTAGAGTTCGGAACTGGCACTTTGCTCCACAAGGCGAATCATATCCTCCAGCCACATGGGGGGCGTCGAACGCACGGAGAGCGTGACTTGCCCCCGTTGATTGTGCGCGCCTGATACGCTGATCGCTTTAGAGCAAGGACAGAGCGTGGTTACTTGGACGACTGCAGTAACCACAAAGTCCAAGACGCCATGAGTCAGCGTAGCAGAAAACCGACCGGTGTAGTCCATAAGCCCCACAGCACCCGTCGCCGGTGCTTTTTTCTCCATAAAAAATGGGAATTCAAAATCAACGTGGGCACAATCAGAGTGCAGGCGATGAGTGAGTTGTTCAAGGATGTCTCTGATATTGTTCACATGGAGCATCGACCCATGGGAGTTCAAAACCTCAATGAATCGGCTCATGTGCGTGCCTTTATGCTGGTGAGGCAGGTCCACGGTGAGCTGAATCGTCGCTACGGTATTTTGCTTGGCGTGATCTTTGTCGCGGATCTCAATTGGGTAGCGCAGGTTTTTTACGCCCACGCGGTCAATGGGAATATGCCGGTCATCGAGTTGGCTCTGGGTGTCAGTAAGTATCATAACGAGTGAATACGAAAAAATCCGGGTTGCAGTCGTAATTACTACACCGCTTCCATGCCAAGAAGGATCTTGGCAGCTTGATTCACGTCCTTATCCCCACGTCCGCTCAGATTGGCAATGATGATCTGGTCTTTTTCCATTTGGGGCGCAACCTTGATCACATGCGCAATGGCGTGAGCAGATTCAAGGGCAGGAATGATGCCCTCGACTTCTGCAAGCATTCGGAATGCAGTCAATGCGTCGTCGTCCGTAGCGTAATCATACTCCGTGCGACCAATTTCCCGTAACCAGCTATGCTCCGGACCGACTGCGGCGTAGTCCAATCCTGCCGATACCGAATGCGTCAGCTCAATTTGTCCATCGTCGTTGGCCAGAAGCCAGGTTTTTGCCCCTTGGAGCACACCCAGTCTCCCGCCCTGAAAACGTGCGGCATGTTCCCCTGGGATGATGCCCCGACCTCCGGCTTCAACACCAACCATGCGAACATTCTCGTCATTGAGAAATGCATAGAAGAGCCCAATCGCATTGCTCCCGCCTCCCACACAAGCCGTGAGAAGATCCGGCAGACGCTCCTCTCGCTGAAGAATCTGACGGCGGGCCTCATCGCCAATCACTCGATGAAAATCCCGGACCATCATAGGATACGGATGCGCGCCATAAGCCGTCCCAAGGATATAATGCGTCGTTCGAACATTGGTGACCCAGTCTCGCATCGCCTCATTGACCGCCTCTTTTAATGTCGCCTGACCTGCGGTGACGGCTACAACCTCAGCGCCTAGAAAGCGCATGCGGGCCACATTTAATGCTTGTCGCTCCATGTCGACAGCACCCATGTAGATCACGCATTTGCATCCAAACCGTGCTGCCACCGTCGCAGTGGCAACCCCATGTTGACCGGCTCCGGTCTCGGCGATGATGCGCTTTTTACCCATACGCTTAGCCAAGAGTATTTGCCCGACCGCGTTATTGATTTTATGAGCGCCGGTATGGAGAAGGTCCTCTCGCTTGAGATAGATTTTCGCGCCGCCCAAGTGCTCAGTCATTCGTTCAGCCAAATACAACGGCGTGGGACGCCCCACAAAATCCTTAAGCAGGCCGTTCAGTTCGACACGAAAAGCAGGGTCGTTGCGGGCAGCTTGATATTCATCCGTGAGCTCCTGCAATGCGGTCATCAGAGTCTCCGGGACAAACATGCCGCCATACGGGCCAAAATGACCATGGGCGTCGGGCATGGCGGCGAAGTCGGTTTGAGTCATTCCCGAATATGCACGGAAATCTCTCTCTCCGCAACACCACTGAGATTCTTAGAAAAAACATCAGGCTTTGATGCAAACCTCATCCATCGGGATCGGGATAGAAATATTGATCCCACTGAAAATAGGACCAGACTTTACACAATCGATAGGGATAGGATTTGCCTATGGAATTTCACCAGATTCGGTATTTTCTCGCAGTATCCGAAGAACAGAGTTTCACACGCGCCGCCGCGCTGGTGAATGTGGCGCAGCCGTCGCTCAGCCAGCAGATTCAAAAATTAGAAGAAGAACTGGGTTGTCGCTTATTTGATCGCCTAAACCGACGCGTAGTACTCACCGATGCCGGACAAAACTTTCTACCATCGGCCCGCCGCATTGTCCGCGAAATCCGCGAGGCATCCCGCGCGGTGCAACCAGCATCAGGTCCCTTGCGCGGCATCGTAAAGGCGGGATTCCTTCCTACATTGGCTCCCTATGTACTGGGCGACTGCCTCTCGCGATTTCGGCACCTGCACCCCGAAGTCTCGGTGGTTATCCATGAACAAATGACACATAATTTGATCCAGTCTATAGGAGGAGGCGAACTCGATTTTGCAGTAATTTCGACGTGCGATCAGGCCGATGCGCTTGATCAAGAAAAGCTCGGAAAGGAATCCCTGGCGCTTGTCACGCATGCGAATCATCCATTGATCCAATCCAAACGGATTAACTGGAAACTTCTCGGCAAAGAGTCTTTTCTCGTCCTCCAGGAGAGCAATTGTTTGGCAAAACAGACACTGCGATGGCTTGCGCGCATCGCCCCAGCCCCGGAGGTCATGGCTCCTCTCTTCCAATTGGAAACACTGCTCGCGATGATCCGCTCAGGCTGGGGTGCTTCATTGATTCCCTCCATGGCCATTCCGGCAGTACAGTCATCTGGGCTGCACATCGTTCTTGATCTCCCTCGCAATCCTACCAGAGAAATTAATCTCGTTCGAAATCCAGCCTCCCGCCGCACACAAGCAGCTGAGGCATTTGCGGCTTGCGTGAAACAGTGCGTCAACGAAACCAAGCAGAAGACTGCAAAGCTCCCCGATGACGTCGCGTAATTTTGGATTTCCTCAACTTCGCGGAAGCATCGCAACAAGCGCCCGACGGTGTGGAGCAGGCATCGGTAAGGCATCCAAATCGGCGATGGAGAAGGCAGTTAACTGCGGGTCGTGTTGCCACGATTGACGAATTACATCCAACCGGACTTTGTATCGAGTAATCGTGTATTCCAAGCTATGGTCTGGCGCCCTGCGAGTGACCGACGTATGCGGCATGTGCCATAGCCCTCGCCAGCGGGGACCCGTTGACTGTATCAGAAAGACCTGATTATTTTGGGAAACAAATGCGACCCGCTCCTTGCAATATTCCGTCGCGATGCGGGGTGCCTTGACCGGCAGGGCGGCGGGCACAGAAGTCATGCAGAAGCTGCTCACCGGGCAGAGCTGACAGTTCGGTTGACCGGAACGACAAACCAGCGCACCGAGTTCCATGAGGGCGGAGTTGAACAATCTACCCCCACACTCAACAGGTTGAAGAGTCGCCGCTGTGCTTTTAAGAAATTGACGGCCGCTGGAGGTATCGACCCGCTCCTGCCAATCCGTTAATCGGGCGATTACCCTCGCAATATTAGCATCTACCACCGGGACAGGTTCATCCCAAGCAAACGCAGCCACAGCAGCTGCGGTATATTCGCCGACGCCGGGCAATGCGCGCAGGGCATCCAGTGATCGCGGAAGCACTCCACCGAAATTTTCATTCACTGCCTTGGCCGCGCGATGTAAATTTTTTGCCCGCGAATAATACCCGAGCCCCTGCCAAACCGAGAGCACGTCCTGCTCCGATGCTGCTGCCAAATCTGCAAAACCAGGGAACCGAACCATCCACCGGGTGTAATAGTCGATCACCGTGTTCACCTGCGTTTGTTGCAGCATGAACTCAGAAACTAAAATGGCATAAGGGTCCTGTGTGCGCCGCCAGGGCAGATCCCGGCCATGCCGTTCAAACCATTGCACAATGGCGCAGCGGAACGCCTTGGTTGCAGCCGCACCACCCGGCCAAGCAGATTTTAACTCGGCATGCGGGGCTTCGATGGCTTTAGATGTATTCACAGTGTCTGACAAACCGATTACCCTTTACACAACGCCGCTCACGACGCAACAAGCGGATGCGCTTCATACCTTACTCGACGCCGATGGATTCGCCTTCGAAACGAAGCAATACATGAAATTCTTCGCGAGCCGTCCACGCCTCAATATCGCTGTCTACGAAAAAGGACCCAAAGCCGTCATTCAGGGCAAAGACACGCAGGAGTTTGTACAGTTTCGGCTGGAGCCAGAAATCCTCGGTGAGGCGAAACTGGGATATGACGACGTTCACCATCCGGAAAAATATGCCCCCCACTTCGGCATCGATGAGAGTGGAAAAGGCGACTTTTTTGGGCCCTTGGTCATCGCAGGTGTTTTTACTGACGGTGACCTTGCGCGAACATTTAAGTCGGCGGGCATTCAGGACAGTAAAGCCATCGGATCGGACAAGAAAATTCGAGAATTGGCAGCGATAATTCGCAAATCCAAGGCAGCGCAAACCGTGATCACCATAGCCCCAGAACGCTACAATGCATTGTTTGCCAAGATTGGAAACCTGAACCGATTGCTTGCGTGGGGCCACGCGAGAGCGATTGAAAACCTTTGCGAAATGCGACCGGACTGCCCCCGCGCCCTCTCGGATAAATTCGCAAACGTGAGCGTACTCAACCGCGCGCTCATGGAGAAAGGCAAGACGATTGTCCTCGATCAACAAACCAAGGCGGAATCGGATTTTGCCGTCGCTGCGGCATCCATCCTCGCCCGCGAGAAATTTATTGATTGGCTGGAATCCACAGGTGATCGCATGAAATCTACCCTGCCCCGCGGCGCATCGGCAGCAGTGAAGACAACAGCGCGAGAATTGGTGAGCCAACACGGCCCGGAAATCCTGAATTCCGTCGCCAAAACACACTTCAAAACCGCTTCTGAAGTCCTATCAAACGACCATTGACTCCTAAAACAGTGCAGCCCGACCGGCTCCCCACCACTCGCACCTGTTCCCCCCGGACAGGTACGAATGATTTCCCTTTTAGCCAATCGGGCTGCGTTCTGAATCAATTCGGAGAAGTAGCAACTGCTGTGCCAAGTTTCCGCCTTAGCGAATCCCGCCACTCTTCCTGTCACAGCGTTTTCCGCCCAAGCCTGGGCATTCGGCGCGACGTCTTTCGTAAACGAGCTCACAAATCCAGTCTTGCATCGCGGGAGAGCTGTGATGGATTAGGAGGAGTGTTTCGATTTTTGATCCCTCCTGTTCCTCCGATGTTCCGGCGCTAGCGCGTGGGGAAGTTGATCTGAAGGTATGTTTGGTAGGCTTGTGCGCAATGATGCGGCGTGGCTGGTCATTTTTGTGACGGTGGTCTTGTTGCTGCCGGTGATTCTAGGACGGACGGGCCTATCTCGAACGCCGTTTGATCAAACACCCAGCGAGGAACTAGAGAAGTTGGACCCTCCGCCTGAAGTGGTTCTCATTGGCGATTCGATGCTAGGGACCCGCATCGTGCCGGACCAGCTGTCAGAGCTTTCGGAAGCCCCGGTTTTCGTAAACATCCTTGAGGGTAGCGCTTCGGCGCGGTGGTATTTATATTTGAAAAACCACCTCGCGCGGTTGGACACGCCGCCAAAACACGTGGTCATTTTTTTCCGGGACCGCTATCTCACAGACCCGACTTTCCGCACTTCAGCACAGTATCAAGAACTGCTGCATGCGACGATGCAGGGTGAGGAGCCGCTGGTCGAGGCCCTGCTGGAGGGCAGTGACCAGTCGCGGTTTGGATGGTTGGCTGAGGGTTTTGAATGGCTTTACCCGTCCCAACAGCTCCGTGATTCGACGGGCGAGTATGTCGTAGAGCGCGCGCAAAAACTCACCGAGAACATGATGGCGGACGGTGATGAATTTAATGTCGCACTGGACCGCACGTTCGAGATCGACTTGCTTCGCTCGGACATGCCGTCTGAACTTGCCAGCGAGAACTTAAATCAGGCTCGATTTGACGCATCACCAGAAAAGTCATTCCTCCCGCACATGGTCGCCATCGCAAAAAAGAACGGTTGGCACCTCACGTTCTACCGCGTAAAACGCCGCCCACAAGTGGGCGACATACGCACAGATGAGCCCGAAATGAAGGAATACATCCAAGATCTCAGAGCATACCTTGAGGCCAATGGAGCCACCCTTGTGGACGAGACCTCCGATGAAACAATTGGGATCGAATACTACAGCGACGGAGACCACGTCGCTGAAGAAATGCAGGGCGCATACACGGCACGTTTTTTCGAGCGATTCAAAGAGCTGTTCAAATGATTTTTCACAGCCTCGACTTCATTGTATTCTTCGTAGCAGTTGTCGCGCTGTATTGGGCAATGCCATTCCGCTGGCAGAATTTCTTTTTACTTGCTGTCAGTTGGTTTTTTTATGGATACGTGAGCCCCTGGTTTATCGGGCCCCTTGCTGTTGCCACACTCACGGATTTCCTCGTCGCTCGAGAAATCCCAGCACGCCCGGGCCGGGAGCGCCTACTCGTTGCTATCAGTGTTGCAATCAATCTGGGCATGCTCGGAGTGTTTAAATACTTCGGATTCTTCGTCGAAAACGTAAATGCGATTTTTTTGTCGTTCGGTCTGACGACATTCGAACCCGGGTTGTCGATCATCCTGCCCGTTGGCATTTCTTTTTATACGCTGCAGTCGATCGGCTACACCGTTGACGTCTCCCGGAAGCGCATCGCGCCCTGCCGGAGTCTTATCGATTACGCACTATACGTGTCGTTTTTCCCCCAACTGGTAGCCGGGCCGATCGAGCGGTCCACGCATCTACTCCCGATGATCACAACTGCCCGGACAATCGATGCCGCGAGGATCACATCCGGGTTACAATTGATGCTGTGGGGATTCTTCAAGAAGGTGGTCGTCGCAGACACCGTGGCAATCACTGCAAATAAAATCTTCGCACTCGACGAACCCAATTTTGCCCTGCTGTGGGTGGGAGTCTTTGCTTTTGCGATTCAAATTTTCGCCGATTTCTCTGCTTACACAGACATTGCTCGTGGCGCAGCACGCATTCTTGGATTTGAGATCATGGAGAACTTCCGCGGGCCGTATTTGTCGCAGACTCCCCATGAATTCTGGGGACGCTGGCACATTTCTCTGAGCTCTTGGATTCGCGATTATGTTTACATTCCGCTGGGAGGTTCCCGATGCGGCCCAACGCGGAACATGCTGAACTTAATTGGTGCGTTTGCAGTCAGCGGACTGTGGCATGGTGCGCAGTGGAATTTTGTCTTGTGGGGATTGTATTGGAGCTTTCTCACCATCGGATACCGGGCGCTCGGACTTGAGACGACTCCCTTGTTGTCGTCAGTTCGATCGGGTGCGGTGGGATTGGTAAAAATTCTATTTCTATTTTTACTCACGTGTTTCGGATGGCTCTTATTCCGCGAAACAAATCCCACCTACCTCTGGAAATTCATGACACTGAATCCGTTCACGGTCTCGCATGAACAACTCCGAGTAGCCCTATTTTTAGGCATCCACGCGATGTTCTTTGCACTTCCACTATTTGCCTACGATATCCTTTGCCGCCTTCCGAAATCGGTGACTCAAGCGTGGCGGGACAGGCCAGTGCTTCGACGCATTTCGGAACTTGCGATTGCCTGCCTTTTATTTGTTACCATTCTCGTTCTCCGGAGCCACGCCCCATCTGAATTCATCTACTTCCAATTTTAGTTTCTTTTCATGATCGAACACCATATTGCCCAAATCGTCCGCGAGCTGTCATTGCAGCCCCGCCAAGTTGCAGCCACCGCCGTTTTACTCGAGGAGGGAGCGACCGTTCCCTTCATCGCTCGCTACCGCAAAGAACGCACAGGTGAACTCGATGAAGTGCAAATTACCGCGATCCGGGATCGCATCAGCCAGTTGGCGGAACTCGATAAACGCCGCGAAGCAATTACGGCATCACTCAGCGAACGCAATCTTCTCACGGACGAACTGAAGGCGAAAATTCATGCTGCTACCACAGTCACAACACTGGAGGACATCTACCTCCCTTACCGTCCCAAGAAACGCACCAGAGCCATTATCGCGCGAGAGCGAGGGCTTGAACCGCTTGCAGATTTGCTCTGGCAACAATTCGCTGACACCGACCCGACCACGGCTGCGAGTGCTTTTGTGGATGCAGAGAAAGAAGTGCCAGACACGGTTGCAGCGCTGGCCGGCGCGCGCGATATATTGGCGGAACGGATCAGCGATGACGCCGCAGCGCGTGCCTCCTTGCGGCATCTTTTCCTCACCAAGGGCGAGCTCAGGTCCCGGATGGTGCCTGATAAGGAGACAGAAGGCGCAAAATTCAAGGACTACTTTGACTGGACGGAGCTAGCCGCCAACGCGCCCTCGCACCGCATCCTCGCAATCCGTCGGGGAGAGACCGAGGGATTTCTCTATTCCCGCATTGTGCCGCCAGAGCTAGAGGCGCTCGGAATTCTCGAGAATTTGTTCGTTAAAAACTCTTCTGCTTCAGCGATGGAGGTTCGAGTTGCCACACAGGACGCCTACAAACGTCTGCTTTGTTTTGCGATGGAGGGAGAGGCACGAATGCAGTTTAAAAAACGCGCCGATGAAGAAGCCATCCGCGTCTTCGCTGAAAACCTCAGAGAACTACTGCTCGCGTCTCCGCTCGGACAGAAAAACACCCTAGCCATTGACCCCGGATTCCGCACCGGGTGCAAAGTCGTATTGCTCGACCGGCAGGGAAAGTTGCTCGGAAATGAAGTGATCTATTTGGAAAAAAGCGAGCGTGAGCGCACCCAAGCTGCAACCCTCGTTCGCGCGGCTGTGGAAAAATTCCAAGTCGAGGCAATTGCCATTGGCAACGGCACCGCATCCCGCGAATCCGAAGCATTCATTCGTGGCCTCGGGCTACCCGCCTCGATTGCCATCGTCACGGTAAATGAATCCGGCGCATCGATCTATTCCGCCTCCGACATTGCCCGGGAGGAATTTCCGGACCATGACATTACAGTCCGCGGCGCCGTCTCGATTGGACGGCGGCTGATGGATCCGCTTGCAGAGCTCGTCAAGCTGGATCCCAAAAGCATTGGTGTCGGACAATACCAGCACGATGTCGATCAACCCGCGCTCAAGCATTCGCTAGATGACGTCGTGGTGTCGTGCGTGAATTCTGTCGGAGTCGAACTCAATACGGCGTCCAAACATTTGCTGACCTACGTGTCAGGATTAAACTCCCGCACCGCCGCAAGCCTCGTCGCCTACCGCGACGCCAACGGACCGTTCAAATCACGCAAAGAACTCATCGCGATCCCAGGCCTCGGGCCAAAGGCATTTGAGCAAGCCGCAGGGTTTCTCCGCATCCGCGACGGCGAACACCCACTCGATGCAAGCGCAGTGCATCCGGAACGTTATGAACTGGTTCAAAAGATGGCATCCGACATCGGCAGTGATATTCAATCACTCGTCCGCGATGCTTCACTTGCAGCGAAGATCCGCTTGGACAACTACGTCACCGACGACGTCGGACTTCCGACACTCCGCGACATTCTCGGCGAACTCGCAAAACCCGGGCGTGATCCGCGCAAACAGTTTGAGCTCTTTCAATTTGCCGACGGAGTGGAAAAACTCACCGATCTCCGGGTGGGCATGAAACTTCCAGGTATCGTGACCAACGTAACGGCATTCGGTGCCTTCGTTGACGTGGGAGTTCATCAAGATGGCCTCGTTCACATCAGTCAGCTTGCAGACCAATTTGTGAAGGCTCCTGCCGATGTCGTTAAAGTCGGCCAAAAGGTGCGTGTCACGGTGGTCGAGGTCGACCTGCCCCGAAAACGTATTGCACTATCGATGAAACAAAACCCGGAGGCACCGACAGGCAGTGCCCCGAGAGGCGACATCCCTGTGCAAAACCGCGCCGCACGACGAGCGACCGAAAGCGCACCTGCGCGATCCAGCGGCCAGGTGGATTGGTTCACCGCGGCGCTGAATAAGAAAAATTAGTTCTCTCGAAAACACAGGCCGCTTACTGAATCCCTGCCTACCAGCGGGGATTCAGTAACGCAAATCGAATATGGTCTGCGTTGCGGACCGATGAAATATCAGATTTTGCCGATGACCGAGTCCAGTGTCTTGCTACCGCTTTCGAGTGCTTTGGTCAGATTGCTAGTTGCGCGGGAGAGCAGGCTACTGGCCTTCTTTTTTGCTGCAATGCGGGACTTCGCTGTTTCAGCGGCGCCGGTACGGATTCCTCCGCGAAGCAATGCTGCTGCCTCGTCCACGAGTTGCAATGCTTGATCGGCAAACTTCTGTTCGCGACCTGACGGGACTTTGATGTCCGCAGTGTTCACGCGTTTGGCAGGCGTTGTTGCTTTGCGTGGAGCCGCTTTCGGCGTCACTTTTGGAGCAGCGGCCTTCGGTGCGGCTGGTTTCGTTGCCGCAGGTGTTTTCTTTGTGGCGGGTTTCGAGGCAGTGCGTTTGGTCGTTTTAGTAGCCATAGGCCTTTACCTTATCCGATCCTGAAAGTTTCCTCAAAAGGATTCGGAGTCAAATCGCCTTAGAATCATCCACGCTGTTCGAGCATTCGTTCGACGTATTTGGCAAGAACGTCATATTCGAGATTCACCGATTCGCCGTCTGCTAAGTCACCAAGATTAGTCTGGGTTTTGGTATGAGGGATGATCCAAACACGGAATGAATCCTCATCAAGATCAGCGACGGTTAGACTCACGCCATTGACCGCAATCGATCCTTTCGAAATAAAATACTGTTCCGCATTTACCGGCATGCGGAAGGTGAGCCCCAGATCCGTTCCTATGCTTTCAATCCGGACGAGCGACGAAGTTCCATCTACGTGCCCCTGCACGAAGTGTCCGCCCAATCGGGCATTTGCAGCCAGTGCCCGCTCAAGATTCACCCGTCGTCCTGGCTCTAGCGCACCGAGGTTGGTACGGTTTAATGTCTCATTTAGTATATCAAAAATAATTTCCTCGTTGGCAAACTCAGCCGCTGTAAGACAGCAACCATTCACGGCGATACTCTCACCCAACTCAAGCTGATCTGCATAAGCAGCAGCGCTGATTCGCAACCTCCGCCCGTCACCATTCGCCTCGAAACTCACCACCGTGCCCGTGCACTCTACCAATCCTGTAAACATAACTGGCGTGAAGATATTCCATTCGGCACGGACATAGCGATGCGATAAATTTGGCTAAATGGAGTAGTGCCGATGACCATGCGTAATGGCAATTTTCGTTGATTGCTGGAGGCCTTGCGCCACTATATACGACCATGAAACACATCGCTGTCTTGACGAGCGGAGGAGACGCTCCCGGAATGAATGCCGCAATCCGTGCGGTCACTCGGGAAGCCCTTTCACGCGGTGTTACAGTAAGTGGCATCATGCACGGCTACGCCGGGCTACTAGGAAAAAAGACATGCCGATTGGATGCCCGTGCGGTTGGCGGCATCATCGACAAGGGAGGGACCACCCTTGGCAGCGCGCGTTCGCCGGAATTCCGGACCGACGCAGGAATCAACCAAGGTGTGCAAGCACTCTCTGAACTCGGTATCGACGGGCTTGTCGTCATTGGAGGCAATGGCTCCCAGACCGGCGCGTCCCGGCTTTTCGAATGCGGCGTTCCCGTAGTCGGCGTGGCGTCTACCATCGACAATGATCTTTGCGGCACGGACATCACCATCGGAGCAGACACCGCTCTCAACATTGCATTGGAGGCCATAGATCGCCTGCGCGTAACGGCCTCCTCCCACCGTCGCGCCTTTTTGCTGGAAGTCATGGGAAGGGATTGCGGCTACCTGGCGATTATGACCGGCCTCGCTGGAGGAGCCGAGATTGTGGTCATTCCCGAGAAGAAAACCTCACCTGACGAAGTCGCTTTTGCGCTCACTGAGGCATTCGCCCGCGGCAAGACCCATGCGCTCGCCGTCGTGGCTGAGGGGTCTGAATATAATGCAGCCGTCCTTGATTTATTCTTCCGAGAGAACCGAGAGCGCCTGGGCATTGAAGTTCGAACTACCACACTCGGCCACGTCCAACGAGGCGGAACGCCAGGGGCATTCGACCGAATTCTGGCTACGCGTCTCGGCTCGGCAGCAGTCGAAGCACTGTTGGACGGCAAAGCGGGAAATCTCGTTGGCTGGAAAGAAAATGGGCCTGCGCTCTCACCATACTCCGAAATTGCTGGGAAAACAAAAGCCCCAGACATCAAGCTTCTTGACCTGATTTTCCGCCTTGCCAAATAGGCCCTCCCACAGGCGAAAGCAAGATGCAGCTTGACGGCACCGTGCGGCGCCTGCAAGAAACCGATAGCGTGCGTATTCTGATCGTTAAGCCGGACAATATCGGCGATTTTGTGTTGGCTACGGGAGCAATTCGTCTGCTGATCCGAGAAGTCGGGGCAGCAAATGTTTCGCTCTGCGTGAAAACCGTGCTCGTGCCACTCGCACGGGCACAATTCCCCGATATAACGATCATCGAACTTCCCATTGCGGCAAAACGCAAGGTGGTGAATTTATTCCTGCGGAATTTCTGGATGTGCTCGCCTCTGATCCTAAAGCTTGGGTTCACTCGTTTCGACGCCTCGGTTTGCTTCCGCAGCATGCGTAGCTATCTCGAGACGCTCGTCTTTTTGGTTCCGAACGCTCGACGATTTGTCTCCAACGAAAATATTCTCCTTCGCAGCGGACGCAAGGTGCGAATCGCTGTAGAGGCCATCGTCAATCGCGCACGCAAAACCGAATTGGTCGCCTATCCGGAAACGGCCCGAGAGATCCCTCTGGAAATTGAAGCTCACCGACGGGTTGTTGAACGTGTATTGGGTCGGGCGGTATCGGTCGGCGAAGTCATTCCCGAGCTGACACTACCCGATGACGGCGCACCACAGCCAGACAACTACTGGGTTTGCGCTCCGCTCACGAGTTCCGTCAAAAAGAACTATCCACCAGCTCGATGGGCCAGCGTATTTACCAGCGTCGCGAGCCCGGACCAGCCTTCCCGCCTGCTTCTCACTGGCTCGATGGACCAACGCTCAACCTTGGAAGCGTTCCGTCAGTCCCTCATTGATTCCGGGGTCCAGATGCCAATAGAGCTCGTGCTACCCGTCGATCTCTTAGATTTCTTAAAACTAATCGGGGGTGCTGGCCTCGTTCTTACGGGGGATACGGCTGCTGCCCACTTCGCGACTGCAACGGATCGACGTGCATTGGTTCTGTTCTCCGGCATGCACACGGGGATGTTTGGCCCATGGCATCGCAGCGACCGCCAGCGGTGGCTTCTGCCAACGGATACTTCGGAAAAACCCAAATCTAAATGGTATGATCGCATCGCGCCATCGCGCGCCGCAGCCACAATTGCAGAACTCCTTGCGGACCGCAGAGCCTGAAATCTTCCGTTGCGATTAGGGATAATCGAGCCGTTATTGGCTGCGGAGGCGTATCTCCTTTACCATGGATCTAAAAGAGCAAATTCTCGGTCGCTACGAAGAACATCTACGGGAATTCGGCACCCGTCCGGAAAGTATCTTCGCGTTTTGTAAGGCACTGGAGATCAGTGAGGCGGACTTCTTTCGCTCGTATGGCTCGTTTGATGCCGTCGAGGAACAATTTTGGCAGCGGATGATAGAACATGTGATCACATCCGTGACAGCAGGCCCGGAGTGGTCGAGTTTTGGGGCCCGACAGCAAACTTTGACATTTCTGTTTGCATTTCTTGAAGCGTCGTTATCGGTGCGATCAATCCTCCTTGTTCGAAGGGAAGCATTTCGACCATTGTGCCGACAAGTCTGCCTCCACGGGTTTGCTCACGCACACAAGATCTTCATGCAGGGAGTGCTCGCGCATGGACAGGATACCAACGAAATCGCGGAGCGCGGCGCTCTTGCAAGCATCTATCCGGAAGTCTTTTTTTCGCACCTGTTAGCTGTGATCGACTTTCACCTCGCGGACACAAGTGTGAGATTTGAGCGAACAGATGCCTTCGTTGAAAAGACGGTCAATGTTGCTTTTGACCTGATCCGCACACAAGCGATCGACTCCGCATTTGATCTCGTGCGGTTTCTGATTCCACGCCGCTGACTCTATGGCATCTGAACAATCATTCAGCGGGCAGCAGTCAATCCGATCCTCTCCC
>JBGSMR010000295.1:0-4286 GCA_041740065.1 Chthoniobacterales bacterium | reverse complement strand
CTTCGCCTATCAAACGGACAATGCCGAAGACGTGGAGAAACGGATCCCATTCGACTCCCCGCTTGTGACAAAGCCGTTCCTGAAGCTCTACCATTGCGATCCCACGCGATTGGAAATGGCGCGCATGGTCGATATCTCGCTTCCGGCGGGGATTGCAAAAGCCGTTCGATTCATTGATCCAAAGGGATCATGGATCTGGACCGAAGCGCGTGTCGAACTGGATTCGCTGGCTGGCTTCACCTTGCGCTATCGCCGCCTCGATGGGCTGAACCGGGAAGCCGCAAATTCTCCACAAAATTGATCTGGGTGACTCGTTCTACAGGCCCGAAATCTGCTTCCAGATAAGCGGCCCCTTTCCTCAGGAACTTCGGAGGGAATCAAGTCTCGGGTTCCAAATTGCTGGACAGCGTGGTTTAGCCAGTCCGGTCCGCCCGAGGATGCGACCGAATTCGTTCCCAGATTACGAAACAGATTCAGCAGAAAAACGTCCAATGAAAGCTGGTTGCGAGCAGCCGTTTGTAGCCATCGTATCTCGGACTCCAAGGCACGACGTTGTTCATATTCCAGTCCCCACCCATAAAAGTCACGAACGACCAGGCCATCCTCGTCGAAGGCATCAAATACAACGGGATCCTATTCAAAATCGAGACCGACGCAGGCATCCGCGGCTGCGGCGAGGCGACGAACTTCGGCGATCAGTGCGATGAGTCTCGCGCTCAGGGACCTCAAGGGCAAGGCGCTTGGCGCACCGGTTGACGAAGTGCTCAGCGTCTCAAAACAGTTCGCCGCCCCAAACGACGCTCATAAACTCCCGCAATGCGGTGGGAAGTCAGCAGAGGCCATAGTAGTGAACAACGAGCCGGGGGTCGGAAGACCCGCCCAAACGATGAAACCGGAAGACTCGATGGCACGAAGGGCTGAACCGATGGAGAACCCTCAACCACTTGGAGGACATCCCAGCCAATACCACCCGACCGGGCGGGGCAAGGGTGAGAGCCGTCATACTGGGAATACATGGAGTGTTCGGGGCGAAGCGGCAGGGATAAAGATCGAAGTCGCCGCCTCCGAGAAAGAGCAGGATGGAAACATTAGGTTCCGAATCTAGTTGGCCTCACGCGCCGCTACCGGAGAATCATTCCACTGAAAATAGTGAAGAATCTGAATATTCTTCTGAAAACGTTTGCATGGCGTGCAATGCTCTGTATCCTCGCGCGATGATTCCTCCTGATTCTTCGTGTAAGACCCCTCGTCTGGTTAGTGCTCGGCGCTTGCCGATTCTGTTCTGGTGTTTGTTTACCGTTCTCACAGCAACAGCTCTGACCGGGACGGCTCAAACAGCCGAACCGCCGCCGGAAGGGCCGCGATTCTTTTCGATGGTGCTGTTCGTGATGGTGGATGACACGCAACCGGCAGATCACTGGGCGAACTCAGATCTGAATTTCAGCGGGCTCAAAAGTGGATGCGAAATGCTGGATGCATCGATCAGCAAGTCCTTGGGGAAACCGACCGTTTTTCCGCTGGTTATTATCCTTTTTGATGTGCCGAAGAAACCGGAAGTCATCGAATTCCTAAAAACACGGATCGCTGCTGGGAACCAAATCGGCGTTCAAGCACCGGACAAACGTGTAGCCGTGGCCCAGGCGCTGGGTCTCTCGCCCGACGCCCTCACCGTTCAGGCCGTCAACTGGGACAATGGCGAGAAGCCAGAGCGCACCATGCTTGAAGTCCAGTCGGGGCTTCGCACTAAATTCGACGCTGTTCTTGAAGGCGACTCTGTGATTGGCGAGACCATCGACCTTGGGCACAATTGGGAGGGCCGTCCGTTTTTCCCGTATTACGTGCAGATGCGGCCTGATCAACCGTGGCTTTCTGCCATGACAAATCGGGAACTGCGAGAGAAGAACCCGCCGCTGGATCTCCTCTGGCTCACCCGCACGCCGTGGTCCGATTACGACCGCTTTTGTTTTACTTACTCGTTTCATTTAAGTGACTCGCAGATATTTGAATCTCCACGCATTCGGCCCGGAAATATCTGGTTCTGGAAAAATGAAATCCGCCAGTGGGAGGAGAACTTGAAGGCCGGAAACATCCCCTTTGCCCACCTTTCGATCGCCCATGAGTGCTGCAACCTCGCCCCCGAATACACCCCTCCGCACCTGCCCGCTGGACAATATAAAATGCTCGGTGAGCTCGCTGACGATCTCCTGAAGAACGGTTGGAAACCCGTGACAGGAGAAGAGTTTCACACCTGGTATGCGAGCCGCTGGCCAGCACCAGAAGTGCCCGCACAAGTCGTTTTGTTCAACGACACATCGCGGAACCCTGAGGGCAAATACTTTACTGTGGCTGGTGAGGAAACGCAGGACATGGGGAATATCCTCATTGCCGAGACCAAGTATTTCCGCGTGGTGGACCATCAGCACCGTCTCAGCCCATTTCATGAGATCGCCTACGAATTGGAGAGTCCCAACTTGATGGCCGCTGGCTACGCCGCACACGACATCCGCACCGATGCGCAACGGGAAGAACTCAATCACATGGCGCAGACCTGGACGAACGGCACCGGCCACGTCGGCGACCCGCAACAGATTCGCACTTCATCCACGACTGGAAACGCCCTCTTCTGGGGAGACGATCCGCACCGGGGGGTCCCCTCTAAATGGGAGACCCTCGCGCCATCCTTGGGCGTGCCCGTCGATGCCCCGAAAAACCGCGGCTACACCCTGATCGTCGACGGCCGCGACGTGCAATTTCCTGAGAAGCTCGACCTGGCAAAACCCTACGGCGAGTTCTTCGACATCAAGCGCACAGAAGACTCCGTCTCCTGGAAAAAACGCGTCCGCTTCCAGCACGACGGAAAAGATGTTTCCCTCGTCATCGCGCATCGCTTGCACGGTAAGGAACACACCGTCGATCTGCTGGATGAAACCGGTGCTCTGGCCGGTGCGAAGCTGGAGCTCGCGTTTCGTCCGCACTTTTATCAAGGCTGGTTGAAGGATCAGGAGCGCATGGTTTATGGCACCACGTCCGGGATGATCGCGGAGGCATTTAGCTACCAGACAGATAATGCGGAGGACATCGAGAAACGAGTCGAACTCAATTCCCCGTTGGTTACCGAGCCGTTCCTGAAGATTTACCATTGCGATCCCATGCGATTAGAAATGGCGCGCATGGTCGATATCTCACTTCCTGTGGGCAAAGCGAAAGCCGTTCGATTCATCGATCCCAAAGGATCGTGGATCTGGACCGAAGCCCGTGCCGAACTCGACGCACTTGCAGGCTTCACCTTGCGCTACCGCCGACTGGACGGCTTGGACAATTAGCCAGACAATTGCTTTGGGAATACAGGCAACGATAGAAGATTCTGCCCGCGCCTTGGCCGGGCAAATCGCCTGCGCACGTTCTCTTACTCACCTTCACTCCTTCCAAATATGAAAGTCACCGACACCGCTCCGCTCTTTTTCTCGATGGTTGTCCTTCTGCGCGATGGCGACTACACGACGCCAAGGGACCATTGGAACAATGCCGATCTAAACTTCGACGGGCTGAAAACCGTGTGCGCCATGCTGGATGAGAAAGCCACCTTGGCAGCGGGTAAACCAGCGATATTCCCGCTAACGATCATCTTGGAAGTTCCACCGAGCACCCCGGATCGCGTCGCGTTCATCACTGAGCGGCTCCGCTTAGGAAATGAACTTGCCACCCAGTTTGAGAGTTCTCGTGCTGAGATTGGAGCGGCCCTCGCCATCGCTCCGGAAGAAATCACTGTCATCGGCGCCTATTGGGGCGACGAGGAAACGCCCGAACGCACGGCGCGCGATGTCCGCTCGGGGATTAAGACCAAGTTTGACGCGGTGCTCGAAGGCGACTCCCTCATCGGAGAAACGATCGACCTTGGGCACAATTGGGAAGGCCGTCCGTTCTTCCCCTACTACGTGCAATACCGGCCCGATCAACCGTGGCTGTCTTCGATGGCTAATCGGGAATTGCGTGAAAAAGACGCACCGCTCGATCTCTCTTGGCTCACACGTTCCCCATGGTCGGACTATGATAGGTATTGCTTTTGCTACTCATTTCACTTGGGTGACATCAATATCGGACGTCCTGCCCGTGGCTCGCAGGGGAACATCTGGTTCTGGAAAAACGAAGTGGTTGAGTGGGAAAAAAATCTCAAGGCGGGGAATATCCCCTACGCACATCTTTCCATTTGCAGCGAAGGCTGCGTGGTCGCTCCCGATTGTGGAGACATCGGTCTCGTTATACCCAAGGGCAACTATCTCCTGCTC
>JBGSMR010000273.1:0-23913 GCA_041740065.1 Chthoniobacterales bacterium | reverse complement strand
CTCCATGGTCTCCGGATCGGTGACGAAGTATGGGCTGAGGTAGCCTTTGTCGAACTGCATGCCTTCGACGACGTCGAGGGTGGTTTCGATGCCCTTGGCTTCCTCAACGGTGATCGTGCCGTCCTTGCCGACCTTGTCCATCGCCTCGGCGATGATGCCGCCGATTTCGGTGTCCCAGTTTGCGGAAACGGTGGCGACCTGCGCGATTTCCTTGGTGTCGGAGACGGTCTTGGAAATCTTCTTCAGTTCGGCGACGAGAGCCTCGGTGGCCTTCATGATGCCGCGCTGGAGCGAGATCGGGTTTGCACCGGCGGTGACGTTGCGGAGGCCTTCCTTGTAGATGGCCTCGGCAAGAACGGTGGCGGTGGTGGTGCCGTCGCCCGCGATGTCCGATGTCTTGGAGGAAACCTCGCGGATCAGCTGGGCGCCCATGTTTTCGTAAGGGCACTCGAGTTCGATTTCCTTGGCAACGGAAACACCGTCCTTGGTGATCGTCGGGGAACCGAATTTCTTGTCGAGGATGACGTTGCGTCCAGCCGGCCCGAGGGTCGCCTTGACGGCACGCGCCAACTTTTCAACACCACGGAGCAGAGCCTGCCGCGCGTGTTCGTCGAATTGGATTTGTTTTGCTGCCATAATTTTAAGTGGTAGTGATTGTTGAGAGTTGTGAGGGAGAGTTTCCCTTAGCCGATGATGCCGAGGATATCGTCCTCACGCATGATCAGGTAGCTGTTGCCGTCGATTTTGACTTCGGTCCCGCCGTATTTAGAGATGAGGACTTTGTCGCCTTTTTTGACGGTGAACGCGACTTTGTTGCCATTGTCATCGTTCTTGCCGGTGCCGAGGGCAACTACTTCGCCTTCTTGCGGTTTTTCTTTAGCGGTGTCCGGGATAATGATCCCGCCTTTTTTGACTTCGCCTTCTTCGAGCGGTTTCACGAGAACCCGGTCGCCGATAGGCTTGATGTTTACTGCCATTTGGATGTTTCCTTTTGGTTTGGGTTTTTAACGGGGTCCAGAACACCGCAATCGCGGGCCGGTCCATTGTTAAATGGGTTTTGTTAAGCGGTTGAGGAGCTGGTTAAGGCTTCTTATCCTCGTCCACCATTTCAAATTCTGCATCTACCACGTCTGCGTCTTTTTTGGAGCTCGAGGCGTCGGCACCTGCGGTCGGGTCCGGTCCAGCGGAGCCGGGCTGAGCACCCTGCCCGGCAGCAGCCTGTTCGTAGAGTTTTGCGCTGACAGCTTGGAATTTCTCATTCAACTCGTCGTGAGACCGCTTGATCGCATCTGTGTCATTGCCCTTGAGGGCTTCACGGACAGATTCCACAGCCTTTTCGATGTCGGCTTTGGTAGCGCCGTCGAGTTTATCTCCCAAATCGGTGAGTTGTTTTTCACACTGATAGGCCAGATTATCAGCGTTATTCCGGAGCTCAATGGCATCCTTTGCTTTCCGGTCATCTTCAGCGTGCGCTTCAGCCTCTTTTTGCATCCGCTCAACTTCCTTGGGATCGAGCCCACTCGACCCTGTGATGCTAATCTTCTGTTCCTTGCCTGATCCCAGATCCTTGGCGCTTACATGAAGGATACCATTGGCATCAATATCAAAAGTGACTTCAATTTGAGGGGTGCCGCGAGGTGCTGGAGGAATTCCGTCCAGGTGGAAGGTTCCCAGATTTTTATTGTCTCGAGAGAGCGGGCGTTCACCCTGGAGCACTTTGATTTCAACACCAGGTTGGCTGTCGCTGTAAGTCGAGAAGATCTGCGACTTCCGGGTGGGAATCGTGGTGTTGCGGGGGATCATCGGGGTTGCAACACCGCCGGCCGTTTCGATGGCGAGCGTGAGTGGAGTGACGTCGAGCAGAAGCACGTCTTTCACGTCTCCTCGCAGCACACCGCCCTGGATCGCAGCACCAATGGCGACAACTTCGTCAGGGTTCACCCCTTTGTGGGGTTCCTTGCCCACGAGTGCGCGGGCTGTCTCCACAACTTTCGGCATCCGCGTCATGCCACCGACAAGAACCAATTCGTCGATGTTGCTCGATGTCCATTTGGCATCTGCCAGACAATCCTTGACGGGCTTTGTCGTGCGGGCAAATAGATCGTCCGTAAGCTGCTCAAGTTTAGAACGGGTCAGCTTTTTCTGAATGTGTTTCGGCCCTGAGGCATCTGCGGTTATGAATGGCAGATTGATCTCAAAGTCTTGGGTGGACGAGAGTGCGATCTTCGCTTTCTCAGCCTCTTCCTTAATACGCTGGATGGCATCAGGCTGTTTGCCCAGATCAATACCGCTGTCTGCTTTGAATTCGTCAATAATCCAATCCATGAGACGATTGTCCCAGTCGTCACCGCCCAAGTGGGTGTCACCATTCGTAGCACGGACTTCAAACACGCCATCGCCGATTTCGAGTGCCGAAATATCAAACGTGCCGCCGCCGAGATCATAGACTGCAATCTTCTCATCCTTTTTCTTGTCAAGACCGTACGCAAGGGAGGCCGCCGTCGGTTCATTGATGATCCGGAGCACTTCGAGTCCAGCAATCTTGCCAGCATCTTTAGTTGCATTCCGCTCGGAATCGTTGAAATACGCAGGCACTGTGATCACTGCTTGAGTGATCTTTTCTCCGAGCTTCGCTTCCGCATCGGCTTTCAGCTTAGAAAGAATCATCGCGGAAATTTCAGGCGGACTGAACCGCTTCTTCTCTCCGTTAATTTCCACTTCAATGTGCGCATCGCCATTGGAAGCCTCCACAACTTTATAGGGGATCCGATCCAAGTCGTTTTTCACTTCCGCATATTTGCGTCCCATGAAGCGTTTGACTGAGAAAATCGTATTTGCCGGATTGGTTACGGCTTGGCGCTTCGCAGCTTGGCCAACGAGGCGCTCGCCCGATTTTGCAAATGCGACGACGGAAGGGGTTGTGCGCGCTCCCTCCGAGTTTTCCAAAACAGTCGGCTCTCCGCCGTCCATGACAGACATGCATGAATTCGTAGTGCCGAGATCAATTCCTAAAATTTTTGACATATTATAGTTCTCCTTCTCTCACTTTAGCAATCAGCGGGCCAATCCTCGATTAAAATTATATAAATTACTTTACATAAGTTACTTATGATTTTAAGAATCGCAGTTTGATCCTTGGCACGCACAGAAATTGCGTAAATATGGCTCAAATCATGGCGCGAAATGCGCCATCATTGAGTCGATATGACACAATTTAAGCCATGCCGTCTCTTTTATTATATATATTCTGAGCGGGCGTTCGCTGGAGGGTAGATTCGCGGTGGGATCCAAGCCGCGCTCATTGTTTTAACCCATCCTGTCTAGAGAAGATGGTGCCACGCTTAATCTGGACGAAGCGATCTTTACAGAATCTTAACGGGAATGGACCCCTCCTTAATTAGGCGTTTCTGAGCTTGTCGTTCATATTTCTGCCATGCAACACACCCATTCCGGATCCGCTACCCCAACAGGACTTTTCGCCGTAGCCACCATCAGATCCGCCATGATCCCGTCTATCCTGCGCCTTGATCCAAGAAGAGTTTTCCAGAATCCGGTGATGGCCGTGGTATGGATTGGAGCGGTAGTCACAACGATATTCACGCTGACCGCACCTTCTGGCTTTAATATCCAGATCACGCTTTGGCTTTGGTTCACATTGATTTTTGCGAACTTTGCGGAAGCGGTGGCAGAGGGCCGTGGCAAGGCTCAAGCCGATGCGTTGCGCAAGCTCCGCACGAAGACCACGGCCCGCCTGTTGGCGAAAGACGGGTCGGAGGTTTCGGTGAGTGCTGCTGAATTGCGACGGGGCAACCGGGTGATTTGTGAAGCGGAGGACATCATTCCGGCAGATGGCGACGTGGTTGAAGGAATCGCGACAGTGGATGAGTCGGCTATTACAGGCGAATCCGCACCGGTCATTCGGGAAAGCGGCGGCGACCGCAGCGCGGTGACCGGAGGCACGCGGGTGATTAGCGACCGGATCGTCATCCAAGTCTGCTCCGAACCCGGCGACAGCTTTCTCGACCGGATGATTGCGATGGTCGAGTCGTCGAAGCGGCAGGCCACACCGAACGAGAGGGCGCTGAACGTTCTGCTGATCAGCCTTACGGCGGTGTTCCTTATTGTTACCTTCACACTCCCTGCGTTTGTTGGTTTTGGATTGGCGCAATCCGGTGCGGATGCGGGAGACAATATCCCGTTGCCGGTGCTGGTGGCCTTGCTGGTATGTCTGATTCCGACAACCATTGGAGCACTGGTCAGCGCGATTGGCATCAGCGGCATCGACCGCCTGACCCGTCGCAATGTTCTGGCCATGAGCGGTAGCGCGGTAGAGGCGGCCGGCGACGTTGATGTCCTCCTTCTGGATAAAACCGGCACCATCACCCTTGGCAACCGCGAGGCCGTGGCCTTTCATCCGGCTCCGGGCGTTAGAGACCTGGCTCTGGCAGAAGCGGCTCAGATGGCTTCCCTCGCTGATGAAACTCCGGAGGGTCGATCGGTGGTTGTGTTAGCCAAACAACTTCACAACCTGCGAGCGGAGTCCATGGACGCTCCTCATGCGGAGCCCATTCCATTCACGGCTCAAAGCCGCATGAGTGGCATGGACTTTCTTATGGACGGAAAGCCGGTTCGCCGCATCCGCAAAGGCGCTACTGAGGCGATCGCTCGCTGGGTAGAGGAACAGGGCGGACGCATTCCAGATCAAGTTCAGGAGACCAGTCATGCAATCGCCAAACGCGGCGGTACACCCTTGGCCGTGGCTCAAGGAGAGCAGATCCTGGGTGTGATCGAACTAAAAGACATCGTGAAGGGCGGCATCAAAGAACGTTTTGCGCAACTCCGTCGCATGGGGATTCGCACGATTATGGTAACGGGCGACAATCCGCGCACCGCCGCAGCCATAGCAGCCGAAGCGGGAGTGGACGACTTCATGGCCGAGGCGAAACCGGAAGACAAACTCAAACGCATCCGGGATGAACAGGCAGCAGGTCATCTTGTGGCCATGACCGGTGACGGCACCAATGATGCTCCCGCTCTGGCTCAGGCGGATGTTGGCGTGGCAATGAACACCGGGACTCAAGCCGCACGGGAGGCAGGGAACATGGTCGATCTAGACTCCAATCCGACGAAACTCATCGAAGTTGTCGAGGTCGGCAAACAATTACTGGTCACACGGGGCGCCCTGACGACATTCAGCCTTGCCAATGATGTGGCGAAATATTTCGCGATCCTGCCCGCAGTTTTCTTGGGCTTGTATGCGGCACGTCCGGGCGAAGCAGGACCACTGGCCGCGCTCAACATCATGGGGCTGTCCAGTCCGGAATCCGCCATCCTGAGTGCCGTCATTTTCAACGCTCTGATAATAATCGCGTTGATTCCGCTCGCGCTTCGCGGGGTGCAATATCCTCCCATGTCTGCTGCTGCGATGCTCCGCCGCAACATCCTCATCTATGGCGTGGGCGGTCTGATCGCGCCCTTCATCGGAATCAAACTAATTGATCTTCTCCTGACCTCTCTGCACCTCGCCTGAAATTCTAGAAACTAAAATTATGAACGAACTCTTGACCATACTTCTGATCGTAGGCGGCACCGCCGTCATCGCCTGGCCGCTGGGACATTACATGGCCCGTGTAATGCAATCGGGTAAAACTTTGGTCTCCCACGGACTGGACGCCCAAAATTGGAAGCAATATCTCGGCGCGATGATGATCTTCAACGTGGGCATGTTTGTGGTGGTTTTTTCCATTCTCATCACCCAGCAACTCCTGCCGCTCAATCCTGATGCACGGGAGTCGCTGGGTTGGGATTTAGTGTTTAATACGGCGGCTTCCTTCACAACCAACACAAATCTGCAGCATTATTCGGGCGAAGTACACATGAGCTACTTCAGCCAGGTATTCGGACTGATGTGGTTGCAATTTGTGTCTGCCGCCACCGGCATCGCCTGCCTCGCCGCCCTGGCTCGGGGGATGTCTGGCAAAACGAATTTCGGAAACTTCTTCCTTGACCTGCAAAGAGCGACCTTTCTCATTCTGCTGCCGCTGGCGTTCATCGTGGCATTGGCATATATTTTTGCTGGAATGCCGATGACCCTCGAGGGTGCGGCGCAGGCGACCACATTGGAAGGAGGCGCCCAAACCATCGCCCGCGGCCCGGTAGCAGCCTTTGTTTCCATCAAACAATTGGGGACCAACGGTGGCGGTTTCTTCGGCCCGAATTCCACTCATCCTTTGGAGAACCCAACGTTCTTCGTCAACATGATCTCCCTGTTTGCGCTCATCGTGATCCCCATGGCCTGTGTTTGGATGTTCGGCCGCATCACGAAGAGAATGGGCCACGCCGCCGTGGTTTTTGTCGTCATGCTAGTGCTCGTTCTCACCAAAATCGGTTGGTCCGTGGTCAATGAATCGGCACCTACCGCAGCTTTTGCGGAACTCCCCGTAGAGCAAACGACCGGCAACCTTGAGGGCAAAGAACTGCGTTTGGGAGCCACGACGGGGCCACTGTGGGCGGTGCTGACCACCGCCACCAGCAACGGGTCGGTTGGATCTATGCACAACAGCCTAAACCCTCTCACTGGCTTGGCTCCACTCACTGGGATGTGGCTCAACGAAACGTTCGGCGGGGTCGGCGTTGGTATGATCAACATGTTCATCTACATCATCGTCGCCGTTTTTCTTGCAGGGATGATGATCGGACGAACGCCTGAATACATGGGCAAACGGATTGAAGCCCGGGAGATGATGCTGGCGGCGGCATGTTTGATCGCTCATCCCCTGCTCATTCTTGGCGGCACTGCACTGTTCTGCCTCATTCCGAGCTGGGGAGCAGCAACCATTAACAACCCCGGTGCGAGAGGGTTCACCGAGATGCTCTACGAATTTACCTCGGCAGCCGCCAACAATGGCTCCGGTTACGAAGGGCTGGGAGACAATACCATTCCTTGGAATGTGGCTACGGGCGTAGTTATGCTGATCGCCCGTTTTCTCCCAATTATCCTGCCCTTGGCGATCGCCGGGCTGTTGGCTGCCAAGCGGCCGGTGGCAGAAACCGCAGGAACCTTGCAGACCGATACTCCGACCTTTGGTTTCATGCTCGTCGGAGTGATCGTCATGTTAGGGGCACTCACCTTTCTACTAGCCGCCGTTCTGGGCCCCGTGGCCGAACATTTGCTCACGAACTTCAAATAATCATCAAAACAGAAACCGGAATGAAAAACATCCTCACGACCCTAAAATTGATTGTCCTTACCTCAGCGATTTGCTGCGCGGCCTATCCGCTGGCCGTATTGGCGCTCGCACATGCCATCACTCCTGAAACCGCGCAAGGAAGCCTGGTTCGCGATGCAGAAGGCCGCATCATTGGTAGTCGCCTCATCGCACAGGGGTTTACGCAGCCGAGATACTTTTGGCCTCGGCCATCGGCGGTAGATTATAACGCAGCAGGGGCTGGTGGTAGCAATCTGTCTCCTACGAATCCCGAACTGAAGGTAAGGGCAGAAGAGATTCTGGCCAGACTCGGGCAGGAACCGGACGTACCCGTGCCTGCCGATTTACTCACCGCCTCTGGGAGTGGACTGGATCCACATATCTCCGAGGCTGGGGCCCGCTTCCAGGCGGCGCGGGTGGCTGGAGCGCGCGGCATTGACGTCTCGGTGATTCAAGACCTCATCGCAAAACAGGCATTTTCCCCGACCGGCCCGCTTTTTGGGAAGGACCGGATTGTCAACGTGCTCGAAATCAATCTGGCCTTAGACGCCGCATCACGCACCACCAGCAGTGGAACTCCCTGACATTTCTCGAAGCATCTTGTAGAGTGCAGCAATCTGGATGAACGACAATCGGCCTAGCCCTGATGATTTGTTAAAGGCCGCAGAATCCCCAACCTCTGGCGGACATCTGCGCGTCTATCTCGGGATGTGCCCTGGCGTCGGAAAAACCTACGCGATGCTGGAGGACGCCGTGCGTTGGAAGCGAGAGAACGACTCTGTTCTGGCCGGGGTTATTGAAACCCACGGACGTGAGGAAACCGCCGCACTGGCAGCTAAGATTCCAGTCATCCCGGCCCGGACGGTTGACTATCGTGGCGCAACCATCGGTGAATTCGACCTTGATGAGACGCTGCGGTGCAATCCCGAACTCGTGTTGGTGGACGAGTTGGCCCATACCAATGCACCCGGCTCGCGGCATCCCAAACGTTGGCAGGATGTCGAGGAACTCCTCGCCGCCGGGATTTCCGTTTGGACAACGGTAAACATCCAGCACGTTGAGAGCCTGCGTGATGATGTGATGGCGATCACTGGCGTGCGGGTGCACGAAACCGTGCCAGATATTTTCCTCGATAAGTCGAACGAAATCCGCGTTATCGACATCACACCCGAGCAACTCAGGCAGCGATTAATGGGGGGCAAAGTATATCTGGGTGAGCGCGCGGACGCAGCAGCAGAAGGGTTTTTCCGCGAAGGTAATTTGCGGGCGCTTCGCGAAATGGCATTAAGATTCACGACTCGGAAAGTGGATGCGGAAAAGCGCGACTTCATGCGGCGGAATTTGATTCACGGGCCATGGCGTGCGGGCGAGCGCTTTCTCGTCGCGGTCGGCACCAGCCCTCATGCCGAGCGTCTCATTCGGCTCACTAGCCGCCTGGCCAAATTTCAGAACGCCGACTGGATCGCCGTGCATATCGAAACCGGTCGCTCGCTTGACGACGCAGAATACCAGAATCTTGCCGCCAACCTCGCTCTCGCCCGATCTCTGGGTGGCGAGACGCTCTCGCATCCCAGCGATGATCCCGTGCGAGGGATTTTGTATGTGGCAAGGCGGGAGAATGTCACCCAAATCGTGGCCGGGAAGAATACTAAGACCTCCTTCTGGTCCCGGATCCGAGGCAGCATCGCCGACCATCTACAGTCCGAAAGCGGCAACATAGACCTTCTTCTTGTACACCCGGGCGATGATCGTGTTGACTCTGCGAGAGTTCTTTCGACCGAGGGAACCCCCTCTCGCAGTGTCTTGCGAGATGTAAGCGTGATTACAGGCAGCCTCTTCATTGTCACATTGCTTGGGATTTTGATGGAAACGCTCCTTGGATATAGTTTTGAGGCCATGTTTTACGTGGCAGCCGTGCCACTCGCCGGGTTGCTGCTCTCACGCTGGGGCGTAGTTATCCTGGCGATTTTGGGCGGATTCACATGGAACTTCGTTTTTACCGAGCCGCGCCTGAGCTTTCACATGGCAGAACACGCGGATCTCACGCAGTTAGGCGTCATGTTGGTGGTGGCACTAGTGATCGGTCATCTCACGCACCGTCTTCGGCTGCGCGAAGAGGCCAGCCGCACCAGTGAAGAACGCGCCCGAGCATTGTATCAACTAACCCGAGTAATCTCCGCATCACCCTCATTTGCACTCGGAGTGCGCGCCGCGCTCAAGCAGGTCGAAGTTCTTTTTAAATCCAGAGCCTCACTGATTGCATGGGAAGAAAACCAGCTTGTATCGCTCGGGGGAGCCGAACTCTCACCAAAGCAGGAGTCTGTGTGCCAATGGGCGCTAGAGCACAATCAAGCGGCGGGACGTTTTACAGGAACGCTTCCCGAGTCCGAGGTGCTTGCGCTACCATTAACTGTGAACGGGCGGCCTCAAGCGGCACTTGCCGTGATTCCGACGGATCACCAACTTGCCTCGCCGGTCGTTCGTGATTTGCTGGAAACTTTTGCCGCGCACTTCAGCGTATTGTTGGAACGTGAGCAGTATCTCCGTGCTCAGCAAGAGACCGTGTTACTGGATCAATCCAGACGCTTCCAACGGGCCCTACTGGATCACGTGTCTCACGAAATTAAAACTCCCGTGGCTGTCATCCGGGGAAGTGTTGATCATCTCACATTGGGCACTCCCCAGCCCGCATTAATCGGAGAAATCCGCGAAGCAGCCGAACGGCTCAATCGCGTGATGACCCAATTGATCGCGCTTTCTCGCGTAGAGTCGGGCATGATCGAACCCAGCTTCGAACTCTGCGATCCCAGAGATTTGATGCAGGAGGTCGCCGAGCGATTTCCATCAGAGTCCGTCGAAATCAGCGGTGGCCACTTTACATTTCGCACGGATCCCACGTTATTGGACACGGTATTGTTTAACCTCGTTCAGAACGCGGTCCAACATGGTGGCGGCACAGCGAAGCTACACGCCGAACAAGACGCCGAGAACGTCACTTTCCGGATAAGTAACTCTGGAAATTCCATCCCCTCAAAAGATGCTAACTTGATTTTTGAACGCTTCAAACGTCTCAATGATGCGCAGGTCGGAGGCCTCGGACTTGGCCTCCCGATTGCTCGTAACTTTTCCGGGCTTATTGGTGGAACGGTGAAGCTTCTTCATTCCAACGAAAGTGAAACGGTGTTTGAGGCTGCTTTCCGTCGTCAGGACGAACCGCATTCAATGCCCCCCATTCTTCAACCCCTGAGCCAGTGAAGACGATTTTGATCATTGACGACGAGCCGCAAATTCGCCGACTGCTTCGAACTACCGTCGAGTCTGCAAACTGGAAATCTCTTGAAGTAGAAGATGGCAAACGAGGGTTGCACGAAATCGCACTGACGCGGCCCGACGCGGTGATTCTCGACCTCGGAATGCCCGGACTATCCGGATTGGAGGTTTTGCGTAGTTTGAGAGAATGGAGTGAGGTTCCCGTTCTCATCCTTTCCGTGCGGGATCAGGCCGATGATAAAGTCGAGGCACTTGAAGCGGGTGCAGACGACTATGTAACCAAACCATTCGATGGCGCGGAATTGCTATCAAGGCTCCGAGCAATCATGCGGCGTCACGAGAAGGCTCCGGACAGCCCGGTCTTTACCAACGGGAAACTCGCGATCGATTTTCCTGCCCGGGAAGTGACGATTGGAGGCCATCTGATCAGTCTTACCGCGACGGAATATGAATTCCTCCGCTTGCTTGCTCTGCACGCGGGTAAGGTGCTGACCCATTCCCACATCCTGCGCTCCATCTGGGGGCCGAAATCCGAAGAGCAGCGGCAATACCTTCGAGTCCACCTCGCAGCCTTACGACGCAAGCTGGGAAATGCGGTTAAGATCAAAACCGAAACAGGAATTGGTTACCGGCTAGAGATCGCCGCCGAGGCGTTGAGAAACACTTCGCGCGGATTGAAGAACGATGACATCTCCGGAGGGAATGAGATTTAAGTTTCTCAATCCCCCCTCCCACTACATTCGTAATGGCTTATAGAAGAATATGATTTCAAGCATTCCAGATCAACTTGCAGTAATGGCACTTCCGGGGGTCATTCTGTTCCCTGGCTCACTTCTTCCCTTGTATATCTTTGAGCAAAAGTATCGCGACATGTTGAAGCACGCTCTCGATCAGGATCGGATGTTTGCTATTGGAATGTTGAGGGAGGATGTGTCCGATGGCTCCATCTATCCGATCGGTGGGGCCGGTTTGGTGCGGGCCTGCGTGCAAAATTCGGATGGCACGTCTCATCTCGTTCTCCAAGGTGTCCAACGGGTCCGGTTTGCGGAATGGCTGCAAGTCGATCCTTATCGCATAGCCAAAGTAGAGGCATTGGAGTCCACGAACCAGCAGGTCGGTGAGGCAGCACGATTGGCAGCAATGCTTCTCAGTTTGTGCAATGATCTCAGCAAGCAGGGTTATGCGCTGCCCCCCGAGTTTCAAGAATACCTAGATCAGATCAATGATCCTGAGGCGCTTGGTGACCTGATTTCGTCGACCTTAATTCCGGATCCCATTCTTCGTCAGGATTTGCTTCAAGAGCTGGATGTCCCAGTGAGGCTGAAAGGGCTGATGCTGTCTCTACAAAAGCAGATTAAATGCGGGTGAGTTCACACCCGCAGCCCTCATTCTGCCAGCTTGCGATAAGTCGCTAAAGCAAGGAGCGGGAAGTGCAGGCGATAGAAATCGTATTTTAGGTAAAAAACACAAGGAAAGCCGGTGCCCGTCGTGAATTCCTCTGCCCATGAGCCATCTTGCTCTTGGGTGCGCGTGAGGTAGGCGACCCCACTGATAACAGATTCCCGCGCAGGGTCGCCACAGGCGCAGAGGCCCATAAGTGCCCAGGACGTCTGGCTCGCGGTGCTGGGTCCGCGGCCCTTAAGTGCAGGGAAATTATAAGACTCACAAGTTTCGCCCCAGCCGCCATCTTCATTCTGGCAGCTTTCGAGCCAATCCCGACCGCGACGGATCCATTCCTGGTCCATATTTTCTCCGATAGCTGCCAGTCCGCGCAACACCTGCCACGTGCCGTAAATGTAATTGACGCCCCATCTGCCATACCACGATCCATCTTCTTCCTGCGTGCGTTTCAGGTGTCCGAGCGCGCGACGCACCAGCGTCGTGTCACGGTCATATCCAATATCTCCCAGCACCTCGAGGACGCGGCCGGTGAGGTCGCTGCAGGTGGGATCTAAAATGGCGTTATGATCGGCAAATGGCACGTGCTCCAGCCACTTGGCATTCACATCTTTGTCAAATGCCGCCCATCCGCCGTCGGCGCATTGAAACGCGAGTAACCACGCGAGAGCGCGTTTGATCTGCGCTTCACGGAAAGCGGGATCCTCTGCGGTCGTCCGCCGAAGCGCCATAATGACCATCATTGTGTCATCGGTGTCAGGATAGAACTTGTTTTGATGTTCAAAAGCCCAGCCGCTGGGCTCAAGATCAGAAATGCGTGCGGCCCAATCTCCTTTAAACCGGACCTCTCTGGACTCCAGCCAGGTTCCCGCGCGGGTCATCGCCGGGTGGTCTGGAGATATTCCAGATTCCCCGAGCGCAATAGTAGTAATCGCCGTGTCCCAGACCGGTGACAAACAGGGCTGAATACGAAAATCCTCGGGGTCCTCAACAAAAAGCGTCGCAAAGTCCCGCTCCGCCTTTTTCACGAGGGGATGGTTATCGTCGTAATTGAGGGCACGCAGAGCCATCAGCGCATTGAGCATTGAGGGGAAAATCGCCGCGAGCCCTTCGCTCCCGTCGCCCATTCGTGCCACCATCCACTGCTCCGCCGCTTTAACGGCCCGTTGCCTAAGAGGCTGGATGGGGAGCCTATCGTATAATTTCAAGAGACGATCACAGCGCAGGAAAAAGTTCTTCCATGCAAGAAACCGCGGATCGCGCTTCAGCGAAAGGTCGGTATTCTCAAGCCCCGCGGGATAGAGCTCGTGGAGTTGTTTATCGGCAGGGAGTGGCCGGGTCGGTTTGCAATGGTTTAAGATCGTCAGCGGGGCAAGGATACTACGGGTCCATGATGACATCTCGTAAAGATTGAAAAAGAACCATCGCGGAAAGAGAAAGATTTCCGGAGGAATCGTCGGCAAGTATTGCCAAGGGAATTGGCCCAAAAGCGCGAGATACAACTTGCCATACGTATTCATCTGCGGGATTCCGCCCAGCCTCAGGACGTTCGCCCGCGCCTCACGCATCCATGGTTCGCGGGGACTGTCACCCGCAAGCTTCAGCGCAAAATACGCCTTCACCGAGGCGTTGATTTCACTCGGTCCGCCAATGAAAATATTCCAGCCGCCATCTGCCAGTTGGCGGCGACGCAGGTGAGCAACACACTTTTTTTCTAGTTCCGCGTCCACGCGGCCTAGCCAGTGCATGTATAGCACGGTGTCGCTGCACAACGTCGAGTCGACTGTGAGTTCACCCTCCCAATGGCCGTCCGCATGTTGCGCACGCACCAAAAATTCTTGCGACCTGCGGATGCATTCCGGGACCGGATTCCCACCGGGGGCGCCCGGGAGTGCGGATTTCAGTCCAGCCGCGTGGGAAAACGGAATGACCTTAGCTGCAACGGGCATGAATCAGACTTCAACTTTTGCGGGTTTCGCTGGATGGCCGGTTTTATGACCTTGGCCGATACTGACTCCATTGAATGCCACCACAGACGAGCCGCTCATCCGCATCTTCGGTTTTGGCGAAAAATTAAACTGGATGTTTGCCCAGGTATCTCCGGGTTGAGCGTCGCGGCCGAGTGTTGCGCTCGGTTCGTAGCCGCAATGGACCATGCAGTTTTCGCACCGTGAATCGCGAGCCTTCCCGTTCACCACACCATAGTTGTCCCATGGCGTTTTTTCCAATAGGTCACGGTAACTGGCGTGATGACCGTCGGTCATCAAATAGCATGGCCCCTTCCAGCCGCGGATGTTGCGGGTTGGGATTGCCCACGCGGAACAGGTGAGGTCGCGCTTGCCTGAGAGAAAGTCAAGATAGATCGGCGTCCCAAAGAGCGTGTAGCGGTCTGCCCAAGCCCGGATGTCGCGGAATTTCTCAACTGTCGCTGCCCGCGTGAGGAAAAAGTTTTCCGGTTGAAGGTTCAGACGTTTCCGCATGTCCTCTTTTGCCGCATCGTAGTCGTAACCGGGGGAAATGGTATGGCCATCGACGCCGAGCCATGACAAGTAGTCAAACATGCTTTCGATCTCAGCCATGTCGGTTTCTTTATAGATCGTGGTATTGGTCGCGACCTGATAGCCAAGGATTTTAGCCATCCGCATGGCAGCGACGCATTCGCGAAAAACACCCTCACGCTCAACAATCAAGTCGTGAGTTCTCTCCAAGCCGTCCAGATGGACATTCCAATACATCCACCGCGAGGGGGCAATGACTGGTTTCCCGGACGGAGATTTTGATTCACGGAGTTCTGCCGCTTGAGCGGCCGTGATCAATTCCTCACTGAGTAAAATTTCGATCTTCCGCGCTGCGGCATCTGGCTCACGGGCCACCCAGTCCGCGATATATTCGCGCATTTTTTTCCGCATAAACATCCCGTTGGTGCAGATGTAGACGATGCGCTTCTGTGCCAGTAAACCCTGCACGAGCGCCTCGATTTCCGGATAGATCAGAGGCTCTCCACCGCAAATCGAGATCATCGGGGCCTCGCATTCGATCGCTGCGCCCAAGCAGTCTTCCAGCGACATGACATCTTTAAGCGACGTGGAGTACTCCCGGATGCGTCCGCATCCGGTGCAGGTCAGGTTGCAGGTGTGCAAAGGCTCAAGCTGCAGGACCGTGGCGAACTTTTCCACTCGCCTCAACTTTTTCCCGATGATGTAACCTGCAATTTTTGCTGTGAGAGCTAGTGGAAACCGCATTTAGGCGGGAGCGTAACACCCCGCGAGCGGGTGTCAACCCCAGCGAGAATTGGCGCCATCCGTTAGGATGAAATAAAATGTCACTTTACAGGTCGCTGTGGGACTAGAATTGCACTAAGAAAAATTTATCGTCATTACGAAAGACTATGGAGAATCAATGCAGCCGATTTTCGCACAATCGTCCGGTTACTGGGAGTAATGCTTGACCTTCTGCCTGTCCATTTACCGAGCCGATCGGAATTCTTCCGTGCCCGAGCTAGGGTCAATGGGCGCTCGTCCCCACGCTGAGCTGCAGGATGAGACAGCGCTACCATATATGATGGCGTCATTCCACTGAGGCAGCGAAAAAGCGATCAGATATGCTTAAACCATCCGATTCGAGCGGGAGCGAGGTTGGTATTGATTTGCTTTACCTCGGTGTAGGCCTCGTATCCGTATGTTCCCAGTTCCCGGCCCATGCCGCTTTGCTTGTAGCCACCCCACGGCGCTTCGTTGAAAGTGGGGTGATAGGAATTGATCCATGTGATACCTGCGCGGAGGTGGCGAATCACGCGCTGTGCACGAGCCCCATCGCGCGTGAAGACCGCACCTGCAAGGCCGTAAATGGTGTCATTTGCCAGTTGGATCGCCTCGTCTTCTGTTTCAAATACCTGAACCGAGAGGACCGGGCCGAAGATTTCATCCCTGATGATTTTCATATCGGGCCGCGTGTTTGCAAAGATCGTCGGCTGAAGAAAATTCCCACCGGCGCGTGCATCCTCGTAGCGATAGCCTCCGCATAAAAGCTCCGCGCCTTCTGACTGCCCCATGGTCACGTAAGACAATACCTTTTCCAAGTGTGCTGGCGAAATGAGCGGTCCCATTTCTGTGCCGTCCTGCACGCCGGGACCCACGACGATCTTGCCCGCCGCCTCCGCAAGTCTCGGAAGCAGGGCGTCTGCAAGTTTGCGCTCAAGGAGCAGCCGTGAACCCGCGCTGCACACCTCGCCCTGCCCCGCAAAGATCCCAAACAGCGCAAATTCCAGTGCGACGTCGAGGTCGGTATCAGCGAACATGATATTTGGGCTCTTCCCACCCAACTCAAGCGATACTTTCTTCAGGTTACCGACCGCAGCAGACATGATTTTCCGCCCGGTCACACCACCCCCGGTAAAAGCAATTTTATCCACTCGGTCATGGCTGGCTAATGCGACGCCGACGGGGTCACCTGACCCATAGATTAAATTCGCGACGCCGGCGGGAAATCCTGCCTCATCAATCAACCGAAAAAGCCGCTGTGCGCTCAGCGGCGTCAGTTCAGACGGCTTGAGGATGCAACAATTCCCTGCGGCCAGCGCAGGCGCAAGCTTCCATGCAGCCATCAGGAGTGGGTAATTCCATGGGATGATTTGCCCACACACGCCGATGGGCTCGCGGACGGTCTGACAGAGCATATTTGGGTCTGCCACCTCAAACGTCTGGCCATGCGGCTTTGTGGCAAATCCGGCGTAATACCGGAAGCAGCCGGCAGCGTCGGCGACATCATATTGCGCCTCCCGCAAGGGCTTCCCATTATTCAGAGTATCCTCTTCCGCAAACTGCGCAGCCTCACGGTCTATCAAGTCCGCCAGCCGAAACAACAATGCTGCTCGCTCACCGGCAGGCGTCCAGCGCCAAGCCCCATCGTCGAATGCCTTTCGAGCGGCATCCACGGCGTCGTCTACATCTTCACTTGATGACTCGGTCGCCGTGCCAAGCACGGAGTTGTCCGCAGGATTATGAAATTCTCTCGTGCGTTCTGAGCGGGACGAGGAGAATTTCCCGCCGATGTAGTTGAGGAGACTGTTAGCTACCATATGTCAACATTAGCCCTAGATTCCTCTAAAATCCAGCTCTCCTGCAAGACTACGCATTCGGTTTCCAGACCGCTGCGTCAATGATCGCCCACAAATGCACCGGGACGGCGACGATCAGCGGCAAAATCAAAAACGAAAGCCCATATGCTCCAGCGGCGAAAACAAAAAATACCACCGCAGGCAACAAACGCCCCTGCACCAACTGGCCCAGCCCCGGAATAAAGAAACTTGCGATCGCTGCAATGACATTCCCAGTTCTTCCTCGTCCGTCCGATGTGCTCATGCTGAGAGAAGATCACGAAATGAGAAGAGAATCAACGGGGCAATTCGAGGCCACACGCGTTTTCTAGCAGGCGAATGTGAGATTGACCAGGATCTGAATTCTGCGCTCCACAAGAACTTCGTGCTGCTCCCATGATAGGAATTGGCCCTGTCGAGCGGCAGGAAAAGGTGGCTTTGGAGGAACCACAGATTGACAGGCAGGACATTTGGCCGTCCAGTCGAGGGATGAACTTTGCAAGACCATTCAATGTCGTTGGTGCGATCCTTTGTCTCGGGCTTGCTGCCTGCGCAACTCCCACATCAACCCCCACTTCTCAATCCGTGCAAGAATACCTCACCCTCGTCGATCAACTCAGATCCCGTCCCACCGTGCAACCTGGCTCACCGGAAGCGGACGCTGGGGTCGCGCGGTTCACGAAGTTCTTTTCCAACATGACCGAGGAGTCGGTGCGCGGCCTCACCCGGGAGACCTATGCGCCGGATGCCTTTTTTAATGACACGCTGAAGACGGTGCGAGGGGCTGCTGCCATCGAGCATTATTTTCTCGAAACGGTTAAAAATGCCGAGAGTGTGCGTGCGACAGTCCACGATGTTGCAGTGTCAGACGGCAACTATTACGTGCGGTGGACTATGGAGGTACGACTTGCGAAATTTAAGCGCGGCCAAACCCTGCGATCTATTGGGGTCACGCACCTGCGGTTTGATGACGCGGGGCGCATCTTAATCCATCAAGACTACTGGGATTCCACCGGCGGATTTTTCGAACACCTTCCCGTGGTGGGCGGTATCCTGCGAGCGATTAAATCCCGGATCTAACCGGACGTCAGCTTTCTGATGGCACAAGACGGACCACTTTTCCTGGATCGTCGTAGATGAGATAGAGATACCCGTCATCGAAGCTTCGAACGTCACGGAGGCGACCGCTTTTTTCGAGGAGAATTTCCTGATGGGTCACTTGATTATTTGAGTCGATTTCGAGGCGAATCGCCTTTTGATGCGCCAGTCCGGTAACAAAAAGATTGCCGTTCCAAGCCGGGAAGCGGTCGCCGAAATAAAAGTCCATTCCTGCCACGCCGATGGATGGTGTCCATTGAACGACCGATGGCTCCATGCCTGCCGCCTCAGTTTTATCCGTAAACGACTTGCCGTCGTAGTTGATTCCAAAGCTGACGAGCGGCCAGCCGTAGTTTTTTCCTTTTTCGATGATATTTAATTCGTCACCGCCGCGAGGGCCATGCTCGGTTTCCCACAGGATGCCAGTTTTGGGATGGATCTTCAGACCCTGAGCATTGCGATTGCCGTAGGACCAAATCGTACGAGCAGATCCGCCGCGGGAGTAAAAGGGATTATCTTCTGGGATCCGCCCGTCGTCGTAAATGCGGTGAATCTTTCCAGCCACCACGTCGAGATTTTGCGCGTTGTTTTCTGGATTAGGGGGCGTGCCGCGATCTCCGATGCTAAAAAATAAATAGCCCTTTCCGTCGAAGACGAGGCGATTTCCAAAGTGGTGGCTTGCCTCTGTATACTCGTCTGCCGGAGGATCAAATATCACCTCCTGATCGATCCAAGCATTCCCCTTGATCCGACCGCGGACAATCTTAGTGTGCCCTTTTTCGCCCAGCGCGCTGGAATAGGAAAGGTATACCCAGCCGTTATTTTTATAATCCGGGTGGAGTTCGACGTCGAGCATTCCACCTTGTCCTTGAGCGCGGACTTCGGGGACGCCTTCTAGCGGGGGCAGCAATGTTCCATCAGTGGCGATGATCCGCACACGACCCGGACGTTCGGTGACAATAAATCGCCCATCGGGGAGTTTGGCCAATGCCCACGGGGCCTCCAGCCCCTCAGCGAGGACTTCAACCTTGAAATTTACTTTTTCAGAGGCGATGAACTCTTCAGCAGAAAGCGGCAGCAAAGCCGCAGTACTTGCAAAAACACCGATTGCTAAAACTTGGAAAGACCATGGAGAAATCATCAATTTTGGGCTGGTTGAGCCGGAACTCTAATCGTGCAATCCGTATTCGGCAAGCGGCAGTCCTCGCCATCGTGCTGGGATGCGCCGCGTGCAAGCCTGCGGCTACAATGCCTGCCGCGTCTGAATCTCAAATTGCCGCAGGTGCCGAAGCATTTGCTATGAATTGCGCCCAGTGCCATTACGACGGTTCAGCCACGGAAACAATGCCGGCCCTGAAGGGATCCGCCACACTCTCGGGCAATCCGGAAAAAGCAATCCGGATTATTCTCTATGGTCAGCGGGGAGTAAGCGAAGTCGGCGGACGCACGCTCGGAGGGATTATGCCAGCGCAAGCTTACCTCAGCGATGCGAAGATTGCAGCCATCGTCACTTACATCCGCGCCGAGTTCGCGGATGACGATACTTCGGTTACCGAAGCAGACGTCAAGGCGCTTCGATAGATCCAGTCGGGCGAAGGATCGCCCCGTTCGATGTGATCAAGAAAAGCATCCACGCGTTGTCGATCATTGGAAAATTCACACACCGGATCCGTTGCCGCCGCGTCGCCCGTCCAGAGCGCCGCCTGGCATCGACACCCACCAAAATCCTTCTCCCGCTCAGGACAGGATCTGCATGGCTCCTGCATCCATTCTGTCCCACGAAATCGATTAAACGCATCGCTTTGATGCCAGATGTCAGCCAGGGAGCGAGTCTGGACGTTTTCAAAAATCATGCCTGGGATCGCCTCTGCCGCCTGGCATGGCATCACATCACCGCGGGGGTTTACCGTCAGGCCCCGCTGCCCCCATCCATGTAAACACGGTTTGGGTCGTGCCCCGTAGAGATCGGGCATCACGTAAACGACCTGCATCCGGTCATCCATCCGCGCGACCTCTGCGACTACTGCTGAATCCGCCGCCAAAACCTGCGCCCGCGTGGGAAGTAAAGCAATCCGGTTCGGCCAGGCCCAGCCTGCAAACTGGACATTTGCGAGTTCCAGACGCATCGCACCCACTTCTAAAGCCAGTCGGATAATCTCTACCACACTGGAAATGTTTCTGCGATGAAGGACGACGTTGATACCCAGCGTGAGACCGGCATCACGCACAGCAGCACATGCGTCTAACTTCAAGTCGTGTGCCCTCGTCCCGGCAATGGCATCCGCCTGCACGGGATCATGAGACTGAAAGCTGATCTGCACCGCATCAAGTCCTGCATCTACCAGTTGACGCGCTTTGGCAGAGGTCAGCCCCACGCCGCTGGTGATGAGGTTCGAATACATCCCCTCGCGCCGAATGGATCGAATCACTCGATTGAGATCTCGATAGAGCAGAGGCTCACCGCCCGAGCACCCGACTTGCAGGACCCCAAGTGCTGCGGCCTCAGCCATGACCCGTTCCCACACTGCTCCGGGGAGTTCCTCGCTGCGCCGCGCAAGTTCCAACGGGTTAGAACAATACGGACAGTGAAGCGGACACGCGTGCGTAAATTCCGCCAGCAGCCCGTAAGGCCGCGGTTGGACGACCGCAGTCACGATCTCAGCTCCAGAAGCCCACGAGACATAAGTTCACTGAGAAATAATCTTACATCCGCCTCGACAACACATTTGTCCCCATCAAAAAGCTCAACTAACCGGACGACAATTGCATTCAATGAGCGGATTCCATCGCAGAGTCCGAGGATTGCCACACCCGTTACGTCCAGCTCCAATGCCCCTTCCGGATAAAGCAAAATTGTGCCGTCTGTGACTCGATCCCGCTGGATTCGGACATGCTTCGGCAATACAGGCGCTGCCTCGCCGGGGATATCAATCTTCACCCTCATCGATCGCATCCAGTATTGCCCACAGGACATCACATTTGAACTTCAACGCGTCGAGTGCCAGCGACTGCAACTCAGGCGTGGTGCACCATCGCAATGTAAGTTCCAACCCCTCACACGAATCGATTTTTGCTTGCCCGACACGGGAAGAGAAATAGTCAAAAGCCCAGTCGGGCACCCATTGATAGTGCGTGCGAAAGGCAGCAAGCCGCTCGGCCATCAAGTCCGGGGCAAACCACTCCGTCAGTGATGACGCGATTGCGACTGGCCACGGTTCCCGCCGTGCAAAGTTCACGTATGCATCGACTGCAAAGCGCACGCCGGGCACCACTCCCTCCAGCGACTGGACTGCAGCCCGATCCAGCCCGCATCCCTCAGAAAGCCGCAGCCACGCCTCGATTCCACCCGCACGCTCGTTGTCGCCATCGTGATCAAAGATGCGATGAATCCATTGTCTTCGCACGTCTCGTTCCGGGCAATTGCTCAAGATTGCCGCATCTTTTAGCGGGATGGACACCTGATAATAATACCGGTTTTTAGCCCACCGCTGGATTTCCTCGCGGGAGAGTTGCCCGGCATTCATACGCACGTGAAACGGATGCCGGTGATGATACCGTCCGGCTCCGACTTCCCGGAGAGCTGATTGAAATTCACCCGCTGTCAACATGGCCGTAAGTTTACCATGCCCGCCCCGATCCGCAACCTCTGCCAGATTCCAGAGAAACGAATTCCACCTTCCGGGATCTTTGAGTTATTCGATGGCCCCCTCGCGGAGTGCAGCAGTCAACGCCTCCCATGGCAATGTTGCGCATTTCACCCGCTGTGGAAACCGGTGAATGGTCCCCATTACTTCCAGGGCGGATCGATGAGACGTCTCGGAGTCTGACACGCCATCCGTCGCGAGTTTGCGAAAACTGTTCGCCAAAGCCACCACTTCAGCTTCTGTGAGCCCAATCGCCTCGCAGGTCATAATTGATGCAGATGCCGTGCAGATCGCACAGGCGCTGGCCTGGAAGTGAACAGCCTCAGCAGTCCCCTTTGACAACCTTACCTCAACGGTGATTTCGTCTCCGCAAAGCGCGTTGTAACCATCCGCGCGGTGTGTCGGATTTGCGAGCGGTCCATGGTTCTTCGGTCGTCGCGAATGCTGAAGCAAAACTTCCTGATATAGCTCGTCGGAGTTCATTTACAAAAAAATTCGATTGCCTCCTGCAACGCATGGGTGAGCGCGTCGACCTCCGCTTCGGTATTGTAGAGGTGAAAACTCGCTCGTGCAGAGGCAGGGGCACCGAGTTTACGCATAAGCGGCTGCGCACAATGGTGGCCTGCACGCAACGCGATGCCGCGGTCATTGCAGAAAAAGACGATGTCGTGCGCGTGAACGCCGTCGATTGTGAACGTAACCAGATGCGCCCGGCTCTCACGCGGCCCAAAAACCCGAACTCCCGGCAGTTTCCGCAGTGCGGACGCTGCTTTTTCAGCCAGTGCTTCCGCATGGTCGCGGATCGCTTCGAGTCCTACGCCATCAATGAAATCCATCGCAGCATGCAATCCTGCGGTTTCGATGATCGCAGGAGTTCCTGCCTCAAACCTCGCCGGTGGCGGACGAAATTTTGCACCTGTGAAATCCACACGATCCACCATTTCCCCTCCGAATTGCCACGGGGGCATCGATTCGAGAAGCTCAAAGCGCCCGTAGAGCAAACCCAATCCCGTGGGTCCGCACATCTTGTGCGCTGAGCAGGCCAGAAAATCACAACCGATCTCCTTAACATCCACAGGGATGTGCGCTGCGCTCTGTGCCCCATCGATGAGCGTGACGACTTCCTCGGCGCGCGCCATCGCGCAATACATGGCCGCAGGGGTAGTGATAGCCATGGTGTTTGATATATGCGGGAATGCGAATATTTTCGGTCTGTCACGAAGCATCCGAGAAACAACATCGGGATCGATCCCTTCCCCGTTTTCCATAACAGGGACATACTTGACGATCGCCCGTTTTCGTTGAGCGAGTTGCTGCCATGGAATCAGGTTGCTGTGATGCTCCATTTCGGTAAGGAGAATCGTGTCGCCAGGCTGGATGTGTGCTTCGCCCCACGTATTCGCAACGAGATTGATCGATTCGGTGGTGCCTCGGGTGAAAATAATGCATTCCTCCTGCGGAGCATTGAGAAATTTCGCCGAGCGGGTGCGGGCCGCGTCGTAAGCGGCGGTGGCGCGATTACTAAGTTCATGGATCCCGCGGTGCACATTGGCGTATTCATGAGCGGCAAGTTCCGCCATTCGATCAATGACGACCCGAGGTTTCTGAGTGCTTGCCCCGTTATCCAAATAGATCACGGGCCGTCCTGCCACATTGACATCCAGATAGGGAAACTCAGCACGCCATCTATTCACGTCAAACGACGGCGACGAGGTAGAGTTCGGCGGCATGATTTTCAATCTTTTACCATGGGTAGGGACGCTCAAGAAGGAGATTCGCGCCACTGACGCAAAGCACGCCAAGCACTATCCAAGAAAGAAAACCCGATTTTAGGAGGGCACACCGTTGGTGCTTATTCGCATAACTTAGTGCCATCCAGGCCCCCCGCCCCTTCGCCGCCATGCAAGTTAAACGGAGAATTCGGTCAGCGAACTAGGGAGCGGCTGAAGGCGTGGCCTGACGGGTGAACGTTCCCAGTCCGTTCTGATTGAAAAACTCGACCGTGAAGCGCGAAGCTTGGCCAGTCGGGTCAAGAGCGAAGGAAACGCCGGTAATCCCCGCCGCGTTTTCCTTGGGCGGAGCGAACGAAAATGTATCGCGGTCCCAGTGGGTCAGTGGGAAGGGAGTTTGGTCCGGGCCGAGCGCGATCGTGAGTTGGCCATCGCGTTCGGCAATCTCTGCGGTGCCGAAATAGTCGTTG
>JBGSMR010000258.1:0-5625 GCA_041740065.1 Chthoniobacterales bacterium | reverse complement strand
CTGCTGCGCAACGACATGGGCTTCGACGGGCTTGTGATGACCGATGATCTCGATATGGGAGCTATTTTGAACCACTACGGATTCGACGAAACCATGCGTTTAGCTCTCCAAGCGGGCAATGATCTGCTGATGATATGTCATCGCGTGGAGACGGGCCGTGACGCGCTGGCAGCAGTGAAAACTGTCGACTCCGCAGTCCTAGAGCGGGCATTGGCAAACGTGACCGCATTTAAATCACGCATGACGCCGCCGGATGTCTTTTCCGAGACGGCACACGATGCGCTAAACGCGGAAGTGTGGAACCTGCGTGTCGCCACCCTGGGTTCAGACCTCGCCAGTCAACGCAGTCCAGAAGATGGCAAGCGGTCGCCAGTGGAAATTTATTAATTTCTGACAATCGGAGTTGCGCGAACGTCCGGTCTGCGATCAACTCCGCGGAGGGAAAAAATTACGTCGTGGAAAGGGACATCAAAACATCTGATTATATCGCATCGGGATTCGCCAAAATCGATTCCGACATCACCACCCTGATCAAGGCATTTCGTCTGGTTCTGGAAAACCTTGGGGAAACCGAGGCTGCTCAATTACTTCCGTGGCAGGGCGCAGAGGACGATGTTTCAGACGCGACTAACTCGCCATCCATCGAGCAGTCGCATTCCATCGCGTTCCAACTCCTCAACATGGTCGAGGAAGCCGCATCGACTCGGACGCGGAGACTGCGAGAGGCCTCAGGCGATGCCCATAAAAACCCCGGGACGTGGGCGTATTACCTGGATCGCCTAAAAGAACAAGGCCACTCGCCTCAAAAAATTGCTGATTTTTTTCCCGGAGTCCGGGTCGAGCCCGTGCTTACCGCCCACCCGACAGAATCCAAACGTCCTGCCGTGTTGGCACAACACCGCCACCTCACCGTCCTGCTCGAATCCCTCGATGATCCCAATTCCTCCCCTGCAGATCGCCGACGCCTGACCGATGAAATCAATGTATCCCTTGAGCGTCTCTGGCGATCTGGAGAGATCTTAAACGCAAAGCCGGAAGTTTCTACCGAGCGAACAGGCATCATCTTCCACCTGCGCGATATTTTCCCGAAGGCATTGCCGGTCCTTGACACCCAACTACGCGACGCCTGGGCGGCTGCGGACTTTCCGGCCGGGGAGATTGACTCACACGATAACTGGCCGCGAATCCGCTTTGGAACCTGGGTCGGTGGCGACCGCGACGGCCATCCACTTGTCACGCCGAAAGTCACCCGAGAAACCCTCATGGAACTCCGCCGCAGCGCTTTGCTGGTCATGGATCGCGAGTTAAAGTCATTGGCATCCCAGCTCCCGCTTTCAATGACTGTCCAGCAGCCACCTGCGGAATTTCAGGACCGTCTGGCGGCGATCCTCACCGGGCTCGAGGATCAAGGCAAAAAACTCAGCGATCAATTCCCTGACGAACCTTGGCGCCAGTATGCACTTGCGCTCCGTGCAATGCTCCCGCTCCAAGAACAGCGCGACGAAAATGCACGTATCGTTGAATCCCCGGAATCGTATCAATTCGCGGCTGACCTTGATCGCGATCTGGATCTCCTCAATGCTTCCCTGACGGCAATTGGAGCAGACCGGCTTGGTAAAAATGCGGTCTGGCCAGTGCGGCGATGCCTAGACGTGTTTGGATTTCATCTGGCCGCGCTCGACATCCGTCAGAACAGCCACTTCCATGACCTCGCAGTCTCACAGATTCTTGCTGCGGCGGGATTTGCCGAAGTGGACTTTATCAACTGGAACGAGGAACGCCGGGTGAAATTCCTGAGCGAAGAACTCAAGTCACCGCGTCCATTTTTGTATTACGATAGCAATATAGGACCGGAAGCCGACTCAGTATTTGGATGCTATAGTGTGCTTCGTAAACACATCCAGGAATACGGCGCCGAGGGAATTGGATCCCTTATCGTCAGCATGACCCGTTCGGTTTCCGACCTTCTGGTAGTCTACATTCTCGCTCGCGAAACCGGATTGACCAAATGGATCGATGGTCAGCTCGTTTGTGATCTCCCGGTCGTACCTCTATTTGAGACGCAGAACGACCTCGATCAAAGCGGACGACTGATAGCGGAATTCCTCGCACATCCCGTTACGATCGCCAGCCTCCGACACCAGCGCACCCTGCGTCGGAGCATGCCTGCGCGCACCTCGCGCCCCATCCAGCAAGTCATGATCGGTTACAGCGACAGTAACAAGGATTGTGGAATCCTTGCTTGTCAGTGGGCGCTGCACAAAGCCCAACGTGAAGTCACCCAGGCCGGAGAAGACGCGGGAGTGCAAATTCGATTCTTTCATGGAAGGGGCGGCACAATCAGTCGCGGAGCAGGTCCGACACATCGATTTCTCGATGCTCTCCCGCCAAAAACCATCCAAGGAGACTTTCGCCTTACGGAGCAGGGGGAAACGATCGCTCAGAAATACGCCAATCTCTACACGGCCGCCTTTAACTTAGAGCTACTGCTTGCAGGTGTCACTGCCGTTTCGATAGAGCAACATCTCGGCCAACCAGATGCACCCAAGGAATCTGACGAACTTTGGCAACTGCTCGCCGACGCATCCACCGACGCCTACACCGGGCTTGTCCGGGCGGAAGGATTTATCGATTTCTACTCCGCAGCGACTCCAATTGATGCGTTGGAAGTGACACGCATTGGCTCCCGCCCGTCCCGAAGAACAGGTAAACGCACCCTCGCTGATCTCCGGGCCATTCCTTGGGTGTTCAGCTGGAACCAATCCCGGTTTTATCTCCCTGGGTGGTATGGCGTGGGCAGCGGTTTGGAGACATTGTCGAAAAAGGAGCCAGCGTTGTTTCAAGCGATGCGGGACCGGTTGAGAGACAGTCCCGTGCTCTACTACGTCTTAGCCAACGTGGAAACGAACCTCGCGAGCGCCGATGCCGAAATCATGTCCGCCTACGCACAGTTGGTCCCAGATAAAGCGATCCGGGATCGTTTCTTCGGGGAAATCATGACCGAGTTCGAGCGTGCCAGATATATGCTCGACGAGGTGTTCCAAGGCAGTCTGGAAACCCGCCGTCCGCGAATGCTGAAGACACTGCGCCTGCGGGCAGACGCATTGCGTCTTCTGCACCGGCGTCAGATCGAGTTACTGAAGGCCTGGCGTGCTGCGGACTCCCCTGAGCGCGTGGAAGCACTGCTCCCCCGTGTCCTGCTCTCGATCAACGCCATTGCAAGCGGCTTACGCACGACCGGCTAAAAAGGGCGGCCCCGTGCGGAACTCCACGGCGACAGGATCCTGTTGTTACAATCAACGCCTCGGCCCAAAGCCAAGTTCAGCGCTTTTACCCATCCCGCGCAGCCGAACAACTTTCACACCTCTTCGCAAACAGTCCCTACGCTTTTTCATGCTCCCACGCCGCCAGGCGGATCTGACGGGGCGACTCGCCCTGAAGGGTTTTGACCGTACGGGAAAAATGGAAGGGATTTTTAAACCCGCATTGGTAGGCGATTTCGGCAACAGAGAGTCCCGTTTCGCGAAGCATCGCGACGCCTCGTTCGGTACGCAGCTTCCAGAGGAACCGACCCGGCGAGGTTTGCAGCGTTGCCCGAAACCGTCGAGACAGGACATTGCGCGAACAGCAGGACGCCAGCGAGGCGCGGCTCAAACAGTCCTCGTCAGCGAGGCACTCGCGCATAAATCGAACCGCGCGGTTCACGGATTCGTCGCTGTCCTGATCGGACTCCCTCCGCTCCGCGATGTGGAGAAATTCCCCAAGTAAGGCGAGCACCATGGACTCGACGGTCCATGCTCCGGCCGACGTGTCATGATTGCGGAGTTCGAGTGCGAGGGCTAGGAGATGGTTCCAGAACGGCGAGACCGGCACCGCCGTCGGTGCCCGCCGCAGTGCCTGCCGCATCGGCTCAGGCACAAGATCAGGGTTTATCTCACACCAGGAATGATGCGTTTCGTGGTCGGCAGAAAATTCCCACTTCTCGCGGTGGCCGGGACGCATCAGCACCAACGTGCCCACCACGATATCGGCCGCCCTCTTGTCCACCGTGACTCGGCAGCTCCCGGAGTTCAAGAGGATGAGTTGATATTTGGACTGGCGGCGGGGTCCGCACCGGCCACCCGGCGCATAGCGCACCTCTGCGATGGCGGCGCGACCGGTCGCCGCCCGCAAGTTGTCCCAGATGTTTTTTTCGATGGTGTTAGCTATCTTCCGTTAGTAATCCCGCGCACTAGGGAGCACAAGCAGGATTTGGGGCAAGGTGCTGTAGGATATGTTTTGGGCGATCGCAGGCATCCCCATTATTCTTCAGTTAACATATTTTATCCCAAATTCATGAACAAGGCGCTCGTCACATCTCACCATTCTCAAAAGCTACGGACACCGATCGACGCGTCCGTTTTACTCGCCGCCTCGTTCACCGTATGTCCACTCGGTCAGACGGCGCAGACCCCGGCCATCTTGGCGGCACCCCACGAACTAACCTGTGAATTCGCGGTAAATCCGCTTGGCATCGACGAGCGCGAACCTTGCCTTTCTTGGAAACTGCCGTGGCCCGCGGCAGGCGCAAAGCAGACGGCCTATCAGATCGTCGCTGCGAGAGACGCCGAATTTTCAGATATTGTGTGGGATGGTGGTAAAATAGGCTCGGAGAAATCCCACCTCGTTCCTTATGCCGGGCCGCCGCCTGGTGCCCGTGAACGGATTTATTGGAAAATTCGAGCGTGGGATCAAGATAGCGTGGCGTCGCCTTTCAGCGAACCTGCCTTCTTTGAAATGGCGCTGCTCGACTCGACAGACTGGACGGCCAATTGGATCACTGCCCCGGTTGGCAATCCAGTGGAAAGCACGGACGCAGTCGCCTTGTGGGAACGGCATCTCTCCCTGCCGCAGGTCGTTAATGGCTCCGGCGCAACGTGGCTCCGGGAGCGGCTTGATTTGCTCTCGCCGATGCCCTATTTTCGGAAGGAATTTGATCCCGGCGCAGCCATCGTCTCTGCCCGGCTTTACATTTGCGGTATGGGCTACTTTGAGGCATGGATCAACGGGCGGCGCGTGGGCGATCATATCCTGAGCCCGCCCATCAGCCAATACGCCCTCCATGCCAATTATGTGGTGCATGATGTCACCAGCCTCCTCCGAAAGGGAAACAACTCACTCGGTGTGATCCTCGGCGACGGATGGTTTAATGAGCAAATCGTCTGGCCTGCGGTGGCAGGCGGCTTCGAAAACCGCTACGGTCTGCCGGCTTTGATCGCCCAGCTTGAAATTCAGCATGCCGATGGCAGCATCCGCACGATTACCACAAACGGATCATGGAAGGTTGGCACGGGTGGACTCCGGCGTAGCCAGCATTTCCTCGGCGAATGCTTCGATGCCACCCAGGAGCCTGAAGGTTGGAAGCAACCCGGATTTGACGACTCGGCCTGGCCGAGCGCGGTAGAGAGCAAGGCACCTGTTCCGAAGCTCCTCGCACAATCCATCGAGCCGGAGCGCGAAATCAGCACGCTCAGTCCGGTATCCTCCTCGGAAGTTCAACCGGGGATCTGGGTTTTCGACCTCGGTGAAATGACCACCGGTTACGTCGCGATCCACCTCGATGGCAAACAAGCCAAGCCTGTCACC
>JBGSMR010000255.1:0-7304 GCA_041740065.1 Chthoniobacterales bacterium | reverse complement strand
TCGCCCTTGTTCGACAAGCCCGAGGGTTGCAAGCTAACATCACGACAGGTGAAAACCAGAAAGCCGTTCACCAAAGTGACGGTGACTGTTCCGGCACCGTCGGCGGAGGACCATTCGTTAATTTGATCGCTGTTCATGTCGGCAAAGAAAACGTGCACTTTTTTTGCGGCGAGGTTGCCGACGCTTCCGATTTGGTAAACTCCTGGCGCAGGGAGGGTCTCGCTTTCGAAGTTGAATTGGAGCACTTGTTTGTCCAGCACTGCGGTCGGGCTACCAGTGATCACAGTAAATGATCCCTTGAACTCGAACGGAGTTTTTGCGGAATTAGTCAGTGTTGCCCGAACTTCGCCGGAATTCCACCAGCCATCCGGTCCGGCGTAGAGTGCGCTCTTGGGATTGCTGAATCGATTGTCGCTGGCCTCGGGCGGTTTGCCCCAGACATCAGCGGCATGCGCCCAAGTGATTGTCGTCGCAAATACGGTCAGCCAAAGAAGAATGGAGGATTTCATTCATGAAGTTGAATCAGAATTCAAATCCCATTGGAACTCTGGATTCTTGTATTCGGGAACTATCAATCGGTTGCGGATTTCAATTCCTCCGCCTGCAAACGAAATCAGCAGGTCGTCAGCGGATCCGCATTCTGCTTTGGCTATCGACTTGTTTGCAGGAGTTCTTGTGCACTCACCGTGGCAGTTCCTAGCTTTCCGACGACAATCCCTGAGGCCAGATTCGAGAGTTCGGCAGCCTCTCTCGCAGAGGCTCCAGCCGCGAGGGCCAGCGTGAACAACGAGATTGCAGTGTCGCCTGCGCCGGAAACATCAAAAACCTCCCGAGCCCGCGTCGGGATATGATGCGGCGCTGCCCCGCGTTCAAACAGCAACATCCCGTGCTCGCCCAAAGTTATCAGGAGATTACCTGCATCCCAGCGATCCAGAAGGATTCGACCCACATTCAAAAGCGGCTCGTCCAACAACGGGTCGTCTGCCGGTTCCGTTGCAGGCACTCCGGCAGAGGCGAAGGCTTCGTTGCGGTTCGGCTTGATGGTGGTGACACCCGACCAGTCCAGCGGGTTGTTCGGATTCGGGTCAACGGTGATGATGAGATTCCGGTCTCTGCACAGGGCGACAAGCGCATCTTTGAGTGCCTGAGTGATGAGCCCTTTGCCATAGTCCTCGAAAATGATCGCGTCCAACTCCGGCAACGCTGCTTCAACGATGCGGAGGATTTGTGAAAACATCGCATGATCACAAGTGAAGCGCCGTTCCCGGTCCACTCTGACCACCTGTTGCTGGCGGGCAATGATCCGTGTCTTTACGATCGTGGGCATCGCATCTGTTTCGATTAATCGCCCCGTTCCAATGCGCTCCTGCTCCAGCAAGTCGCGCAGCCGGCGACCATGTAAGTCTGAGCCGATGATTCCTAAGACATCCACGGACGGGGTGAATTCGACCAAATTTCGAGCGACATTTGCAGCGCCACCGGGATAGCAACTCTCGCTGACGACCTCCACGACCGGCACTGGAGCCTCCGGCGAGATCCGCGAGACCCTGCCCCATACGAATTCATCGAGCATAACATCTCCGATCACCAGGAGTCGACACTCGGCGGCGGCGAGAAGAAGTTGTTGTATTCTAGTCTGATTCATCAATGATGTAGGAAGTAAGAACTCGGCAGCGGACGTAAAGTCGCGTATCTTATGACCAACCTCTTAAATATGAGAACTCTGATTTTTGTTATTTCCATCTCAGCGCTTGGCATCCAGCACCTCAGTGCCGAGAAAGCAGCCACCCAGATCGACCTCACCAGCTTCCCTGCAGAGACGGTAGACAATGTCGTCGTGCCCACCCCCAGCGAAGTTTTTAACGTGCTCGATAAACTAGGCTCTCCCAATTGGCAAGGGGAGCTGAGGGGCTCGTTGGGGCAAAACTCCGGTAACCGGGCGCAAGTTGCCCTCCTTTTGGGAACAGTAATCGCCGAAGGTTTTATCGCCGTCGAGGCGGAGGATGTTGAAAGCGTCAAAGAAATTGGACGCGAAGTCCTCACCCTCGCAGATGCAATCAATGTGCGGAAGGCCGTCGTCGCTCGGAGCAAGAGCATTGTGGACCACGCGGAAGCCCGCGACTGGCCCGCCGCCCGCCAAGAACTGGACGGCGCGCTTCAAGATGTGCGTGCGGCAATGACAGAACTCAATGACGAAGACCTCGCTCAACTGGTGAGCCTTGGCGGCTGGATTCGTGGTACCGAAGTCCTGACTTCGATCGTTCGCAAAGATTACAAACCTCAACGCGCCGAATTATTGCATCAGCCAGATTTGTTAAACTATTTCAATCGCCGTTTGGAGGGAATGAATCCCCGGCTAAAATCCAGCGCCCTCGTCGAGAGGATTCGCGCAATGCTTGTCGAAATCCGCCCCTTGATTCAAGAAAAAGGCGGCCGCAATATTAGCATCGAGAGTGTAGAGAAAATCCATACGATGACCAATGAGGTCGTCATCAGCATCACGTCCGCCGAAGCTTAAAAACCCAATCGATTTGTGAGAAAGTTCCTTCTTCTTGCCTTGGCCCTTGTGGCCTTGCCCAGCGCCACGGTATTCGCCACGGTGGATGACGCGCTTTCATTCGCCTACGAGGCGGCGACTCCCTACGTGGAGCGCGGATTTACCTTCCGGCAAGACGCCTGGGGCGGGGACCTCGGGGTCGGCGATCAAAAGGCCGTGCTAGCCCAGCTTTTTCGCGGAAATGAATATTGGTTTTGTTTGGGCACCGATGTAGACGGTGCCGTCGTGCGTGTGAATTTGTATGATTCCAACGGGAAGCTTGCGCAGGCGGAAGTCTGGCAAAAAGGCCGCTTCGCCGGTGCCCGGATCACCCCGAAGACGTCGGGAACTTATTACGCCATCGTCGAAGTCCAAAAATCTCCAGTCGAACGCACCGCTTGGGCGCTCGTTTACGGATACAAATAACGGACATGCCTGATACCGCAGTCGAAGTCGTCAGTCTCGAATTCGAGAATGCGCGAGCGTTGCAGTCACTCTACGCAAACGACGAGAAATTACTCCGGGAACTTGAAGCTGATCTTTCTGTGCGGGTGGTCGCCCGCGATGGAGTGCTCCGTGTGGAGGGCGAGCCTGACGCCATTGATCGAGTTCGGAGTGTCTTCCAACAACTCGACGACGCACGCCGCCGGGGCCTGACGATTCGACGGAATGAATTTGAATTCGCGCTGAACAACGTCAATGGAAAGGCGCGAGGAGGATTGGCGGGATTGATTGACGCGAAGATCATCTGCTCACACCGCAAGCCTCCCATCATTCCGAAAACGGAAGGTCAGCGCTCGTATATCGAAATGATCCGCCAGCACGACGTGACATTTGGCATCGGCCCGGCAGGCACTGGCAAGACATACCTAGCAACAGCACTCGCCGTGTCCGCCCTCAAACAGGAGCAAGTCAGCCGAATCGTACTGACCCGCCCGGCCGTGGAAGCCGGAGAAGCGCTCGGATTTCTACCCGGAGACCTCCAGGAAAAGCTTCTTCCATACTTGCGCCCGCTTTACGACGCCCTCCAAGACATGCTGGAGCCTGAAGAACTTCAAAAATACATCGAGCGCGGCGTCATCGAGATTGCCCCACTCGCATACATGCGCGGGCGCACGCTGAGCAATGCGTTCATCATCCTCGACGAAGCTCAAAACACAACGATGGAGCAGATGTTCATGTTTTTGACCCGCCTTGGTGCAGATTCCAAATGTGTCATCACCGGCGACAGAACACAAATTGACCTTCCTAGAAACAAACGCAGCGGCCTCATCGAGGCCGTGGATGCCCTCCGACCGGTAGACGGCATCGGATTCACCTTTTTCATGGAGAGCGATGTGGTCCGGCATCCGCTCGTTCAACGCATCCTGCGTGCGTATCGAAAACACCGCGGACTGCAGGACAGCCTGACCTAGGCCGCTGCCCTTCCTGGCCGCAACAGCACAGACACGCCCATGTGGAAATTCATTCAACGACGACGCCTCGTAAGTCAAGGACTCGCCAGCGGTAAGACGCGGCGTCGTATCACCGAGAATCCGCTCACTGAAGCACTCGATACCGGCTGGCCGACGCGCAGCGTGATCTTGATAGGATTTGTTTTTGGGCTCGCTGTGCTGCTTTTCTCCGGCGAGCGGAGCGAACCGGTAAAAGGATTGCTGATTTGCTTCCTGATCTTCGCGACAGCGATCACGCAGTTGTGGATCAACCACGCCGAAACGTTCCTGCGCAACTCACGTCTCGTTCTGGTCCTCGGCACGTGTTTTGTCCAATTGGCCATCGTCAAGATTGTCATTGCGAGCGGCGTGGACGGCGCACTGGACCCCCGATTGGCGCCCCTGCTGATCCCGTATGCTTTTGCTCCGCTCGTCCTCTCGGTGCTCCTCGGACGTAACCATGGCCTGTATGCTGCCGTCTTTTGCTCGCTCTGGGGAACGTTTCTCCCGCGGCAGGTTGATCCCGTGTTCATGGTAATGTCGCTGATTACCGGATTTGTCGCGGTTTTCGTTACACTCCAAGTCCGGCGGCGCAATCGTTTGATTCGGGCGGGTATTTTCATTGGTCTGGCAACCTGGCTGATGGCTGCTGCCTTCGGATTGATTGGGCCCATCGTCTGGGAATCCATGGCTCTGACCAATTGGCCAATGATTGGATGGCAGAGTCTGGCCGCCGTAGGCATCGGAGTGGCCACCGCAGTGGTAGTGAGCGGATTGCTTCCCGCGTTTGAAAGTGCCTTCAATATCACGACAGACATTTCCTGGCTGGAAATGTCGGATATGAACCATCCGCTTTTGCGCCGGTTATCAATGGAGGCACCTGGCACATACCATCACAGCCTCGCCGTCGCAAACCTCGCGGAAGCCGCAGCCGAGACCGTTGGAGCGAACCCGACCATCTGCCGCGTATCAGCGTATTTTCACGACATCGGGAAATTGGTAAAGCCAGACTACTTTGCCGAAAACCTCTCACCGGGACACAACCCCCACGATGGCCTCACTCCCACGATGAGCGCGTTGATTATCATCGCCCATGTCAAAGAAGGCGTTGATCTGGCGCTGAAAAATAAACTCAATCCGCTTGTTGTGGATGCCATCCAACAGCATCACGGCACGTCGCTGGTAGCGTACTTTTACCAGCGTGCCCGACAGCAGCAGGAGGATGCGCGACTCGGTGGAAAAATTATGAAGATGCGCGCCGAGGATATTCCGGATGTTCGCGAAGAATCCTTCCAGTATCCCGGTCCGAGGCCACAAACCCGCGAAGCAGCAATCCTGAGTTTGGCAGACGCCGTTGAAAGCGCGTCCCGATCCATTGAGCGACCCACCCCGCAGCGCATTGAGGAATTGGTCACAGACATGATTGATAACCGGATCGCCGACCATCAGCTTGATGAATGCCCGCTGACCTTGGCACAATTGCGCCGCATCGGTGAGAGTTTCCGCTCCACCTTGGGCAGCATGATGCATTCGCGTGTCGCGTATCCGCGGCGAGAATCCAAGGAGCAGAAAGAATCCAGGGATGCACCGGCAAACAAGCCAGACAAAACTGCAGCGGCCTGAGCTCATCCTCGCCAACCGGCAACGCACGATTCCTGTGGATCTTGAGCGACTGCAGCGGGTGCTCAGCTTCGCACTGCCTCGCTGCCTCGCAATGCCAGGCGGAGATGCGCCCGTTCTGCTAAACACCTTCACCGAAGTTGGAATCTCGCTGGTTTCACCTGCTGTGATGGCACGCATCCATAGGCAATTCCTGAACCTCAAGGGCCCCACCGACGTGATCACATTTCCCTATGGCGAAATTTTTATCTGTCCCCGCGTGGCGCTGGAGAATGCGCGGGATTTCGACAGCGATTTGCAGGACGAACTCGCACTTTATAGCATTCACGGGTTGTTGCATTTGCACGGTTATGACGATATTTCCTCTGAACCGGCACAAAGAATGCAGTCTATGCAGGCAAACATTTTGAAAGCAGCGCAAGTTTAGGCTTAATTACTCGTTTGCATGACTGTTGTATCACTGGTTGAAGGATTAGATGACCCCATCTGCGGTTTGGGGCCGCTGCTGGATGCTGCGCGGCTGGTCCAGCCGGGGTTGGAGTCCGTGCGTCCACTCACATTGGCAGGTGTCACATCACTGGCTGATGCGGGGACGGTTTGGCGGGATCAAATCTTTCTGCATCACCTCGCGCCGTTTTTACTGTCTCAGTTAGCCTGCGCGCGGGAGGGGAAATTGCGAGAGATGGCAGCCGCAGACGTGGCATTTTCTAGGGCCTTGGAAACAATGCACGTGGATAGCAGTGTCGCCGCTGGTAGGAAGCTTGTCTCACTTGCCTCGGCGATGCGAGGTGACCGCGTGCTCCCGAAGCTTGCAGACCGGGCAGCGAGATCGGAGATCCCATGCCACTATCTCACCGTGTTTGCCGCGCGGTGTGCTGCGTTTTCTATTGATGACCGCACAGCGCTCGGTGCTAGCGTCGTTCGGGAAGTCTGCGGGTGGTCGATCATTTCTCCTGCGCCACAAGTGGCCGCATTTATTCGATCCTGTATCGATGCCATTCCTGCATCGCGTTTTGGATTGCGTGCCGCATGATTGTTGCCATGGCTACCGAAACCATCGAACTCCCCGAACTCAAGGAATCTCTTGCGACGTCTCCGCCGTGGAGCGTGGTGGTGCATAACGATCCGGTGAACTTGATGAGCTATGTCTCCCGGGTTTTTCGCAAAGTGTTTGGCTATTCCAAACAACGAGCGGAGAAACACATGCTCGAAGTCCATAAAAAAGGGCGCTCGATTCTTTGGTCCGGTGAACGTGAACGGGCAGAACTCTATGTCCAGCAGCTCCAATCGCATCTGCTCCTGGCGAAACTGGAGCGCAGCCCGGAATAAGGTCATGGATTTTTCTTTTAGCCGTGCCCGAGTATTTCGCTTTCGGAAGATCCATCCGCTTCTGGCGGAGCTCCTACGCTCGATTCCTGACATCATTGATCCGGAGCAACTCAGCGACGAAGCACAGGCACGGATATTTCCTGACGCCACAGACGATGTGGATTTAGATACCCTGCGATCCGAGTGGAAGGCCTATGTAGAGCCAGACTTGCAGGACCACTTTCGTTCCTCGCGCGAGGTGGTGGTAGCGGACCTGAAGCAAATGACTGAGTCCAAAGGCCTCCTCGAGCTGCAGATTGCACCCGCCCACGCAGAGGCGTGGTTGAATGCATTAAATCAGGCTCGGCTGGCACTTGCCGCCGACCTAGGATTCGATGAGCAAATTC
>JBGSMR010000016.1:0-3391 GCA_041740065.1 Chthoniobacterales bacterium | reverse complement strand
GGTGGAAAATCCCGGGGAATGTTACGAAATTGTAACTTGTACTTTTGAGCCAAACTGATTGTCTTGCGGCGTGGGACGTCGCAAGAAACCAATCGAAACCAAGGCACTCTCGAACTGGAAGCTGTTGGATGAGTTTCGACGTCGGCTTGGGCGGATGCGGAGCGCCAGAGGCAGCGCGGAACCTGAGGTGGATCCCAAACGCCAGTTGCTCGAAGACGATTACTTTTGTCTATTTCTCTTTGGTTTGCTCAATCCGGTGGTTGATAGCATGCGCGGGATGTGTGCCGCCAGCAAGTTCGAGCGCGTGCAAGCGGAAGTCAGCAGAGGTCCGGTGAGCCTGGGGAGCTTCTCCGAAGCCCAGTCGGTGTTTGATGCGGACTTGCTTAAAGAGGTCTTTCTCGATCTGAGCAAGGAGGTCGGCACCTGGAGCGGCGATCCACGCCTAGCTCCGCTGGCCGACAAGCTCCAAGCCGTGGATGGCACCCTTCTGCCGGCACTCCCGCGGATGCACTGGGCATTATGGGTTGATGAGAACAACCGCGCTGCCAAGCTCCATCTCAAATTCAATGTGATGCGCGCTTCGGCCACGGAAGCCATCATTACTGCGGGCAACGCCAGTGAACGCGCCGCATTGAGAAAAATGCTCAAGCCCGGTGAAATCAATATCACCGATCGTGGCTATGCCCAAGAATACAAGTTTCTCGCAGAAATGCGCGATCTGGGAGCCTCCTTTGTCAGTCGCATCCGCAACGCTCCGGTGATGGAGGTCATCGACGCGCTTGCACTCACCGATGCGGATCGCGCGGCGGGCGTCACTTGGCAGGGCATGGTCAAACTGGGCACCCAATGGGAATCGACTCCCATACGGGTGGTCCGGGTCGAGGCTGATGGTCATGTGCTCCTGTTGGCCACTGACTTGCATCTGGATGCCGAACTCATTGCCCTGATCTATCGCTATCGCTGGCAGGTCGAACTCTTCTTCAAGTGGCTCAAATGCATTCTACGTTGCCGCCATCTGTTGGCCGAATCTCCCCGTGGTGTCGCCATTCAGATTTATTGTGCGCTCATCGCCGCTCTTCTGCTTCAGGCATTTACCGGCAAACGCCCCACCAAACGCGCCATGGAAGCCATCCAGTTTTATTTCATGGGCTATATTGATGCCGACGAACTGGTCTTTTTCCTTAATTCGCTAAAAATTAACTCCTGACGTTTCCCGCAGGATTACTGCACCGGATCTCCGGAGGGCTGCGCGTGCCCAAATCCCGTGCATGACTCCCCATTCCCGCTCCTTCACCTCCCATGTTCCCGCCTTTAGCTCCCTCCTACCGCCCGTATTTCCGCGAAGCACTCCCCATGCCGAACACTACTGGGCTCGACTCCCACCTTGGGAGCCAAAAAGTCGTTTCCTTCGGGCTGATCTGTTTTGCCCCCTTACCTCTGGGAGCATGCGGCGATGGGCGCCATTCAGACATAGTGGCCTTTTTTGAGCAGGATTTTACGGACGGCTGCAAGATCGTGCTCACGGATGGCAATCCGATGCCCCTCCACCCGAAATGCGTGTTTTTTTAGCTCCGAGTTCGAGACAAACAGGCGCTGAAGTTCCGGAGATTCCGCAAGGGAATAGATCGTGTAGTCGCCCTCCTCCGGGAGAAGGAGGTCCCGGCTGATGAGTTGCTCCAGATAATCGATCCAAAATTGTGGCAACTCAACCGGCAGGCGGCGCTTAAAATCTGCCACACGAGCCCGGATCGCTTCAGGACTGTTGCAGCCTTGCAGAAAACGTTTGCTTTCCAGTCGATAGAACCCCGGCTCCAGTTCCACCATGAACTCCACTAGAACTTTTCGCGTGATCGGATCGAGATCGCTTACCCTGATCAGCAAGCGCTCGGGATAGGCATGAATGCGGCATTTCGTCTGATCTGCGACCTTTAGTTTGAATGTGTTGCTGCGTTTGAATGCGTAGGCTCCGGTGGGGGTGAGGCGCACCGCCTCCAGTCCATCGAACGGGGTGAGAAACTTCCGGTCTTTGTGGTGCCAGTGACTGCGCTCGTCAGGAGTTTGATAGGCGATTTCAACTATTCCCAGAGTTGCCAAAAAGAAGGCCATGCCTTGGATCACCGGAGCAAACACCAGGCTATCGGAATTCTCCTCCGAAAAATTCGTGCGGTCATTTCTGTAGTAGTAGTTTTCCTTGCCCTTGTCCCGTTCGAGCACATGGCGAGCTGAGTAGTGGCGTAATGGGAAAAACTTCAGGTCCTGATCGCGATACTTTGGGTAATCGAGCAGGTTTTGTGCGCTCACCCAGCCGTTCTCGGGCAGTGCAGTGAAAAGCTCGATCAGATGACCAAAGGAGGCCTTCTCGATTTTGAGTTTCCACGAGGTGAAATCAGGTCGGACATACGGAATCAAATTCTCGATCACAAACTCCCCGCAGGCGCAGATTTCGTCCGCCAATTTGCGCAGAAACCCGGGCATGGATGCTGCCGAGATGTCCTCCGGCGGAAGCAGTGGTTTTCCTTTCCGATTGAAAAACTCGGCGAGCAAACTCAGCCGCGTCTGTGACAAATCTGCGGACTGACCTTGAGGCGGGGAGAGGAAGTCCCGGAAGGCGTGCATCTTCGAGAAATCCCGGAAGAAGGTTTTGGCGAGCATCCCGTTTTGGTTTCGCTTGATTTTGCCACGTCGGAAGGTGTCCCCGATGGCTACCAAATCTTCAGCGAGCGTATCTTCAGCATTGAAGAAAAACGTGCCGTCGCCCTGTCCGGGCCATTCTGCAAGCCCAACCAATTCATAGTGCGCCGGAGGGGGCATTACCTTTTTGAAGAATTTCCGCAAACTTGGGGGAAGGTGTACCCTGCACCTGGATTTTGAGATTATACTGCTACTCCAGTACCCGCGCAGTTGACTGATCACGACGAGTTCAAACACCGCGTCCTGATTGTAGCCGGGATCTCGGTAAGTTCTGGGCGAGCGATCATTCGGATCCCTCTTTACAATGTGCAAAACCTCGACGCCGAGCTGTTTCTCGAGATCGACCAATCCCACGTGGTCCGTCCATGTCAGAATCTGAAGTGCCTGGCGTAGCGCCGGGGGCATGCGGTCGAGGAATGCCTCGAATTTTACAGGAGAATTCCCCAGATCCAACACCGCGGCGGCCGCCACACTTTTTTTGATCCGTGGCGTGACAAAGCCGTCACGGCCAGGCGGTGCAAGGTAATTCTGGTAGAGATCGTTGAGGCACTCTGCGGAGTAGAATTCCTCCAGGATATCTTCTACGGGAGCGCTCCAACGGGCGGTCTGTGTGTCTTCAAAAATCATGGCGCGCCGGTTTTATTCTCCAAAAAGATGATCGATGTCGGACTCGCTGAGCGATTTCATTGCGGCTCCGTCG
>JBGSMR010000224.1:0-5168 GCA_041740065.1 Chthoniobacterales bacterium | reverse complement strand
GTCGGCATCGTGATCGAGAAACACGCCGCCGCCAGTCACCGTCTGCCGAACGAGCAGCGGCTGGTCCAACGGTTCCGCCACCCGAAACATCGCCGGACCATCTGGTTCGGACGCTTCCGAGCGGTAGATACCGGCCCACATGCAGGATACCTCCCGCACGGTGGCGGGGATGTTGACCGTGCCATTAATGACATAATTCGCCTTGGGAAAATAAACGACCGGCTTGCCGGAGGCCATCGCGCGCTGGATGGCTGCGGTGTCATCGGTCAGGCCGTCACCCACCGCACCAAAATCCGTCACACTGGCCCACTTCGACAAATCCGTCTCGGGAAGAATCATCGGCCAATCCTTGACGGGAAGGCGCATCGACTGCGGTGACACGTCCGGATTCAGGCTGACCGGCGCATCCGAAACAAACTCCCTGATCGAGGCTCCTTTAAGAGCCACCTCAGTTCCCTTGAGCACGGCCGAGCGGTATCCCGAGAGCGATATGTCCCGGGCAAAGAGATGGCCGTCGCGTTCCACCACCATGGCCGCATCCTCCTCCATTTTGGTTGTCAGCTCACTTTCCAACAGAACAACATGTCCCGCCTCCCCCACGCTGAAAGCAAGCGGCGCGTCCCGGGTCAGGATTTTGCGGGCACTGAGGCAATCCGCGCCGTGGATGCCGGTTCCGCCGACCCGGATCGCGGTTTTCCGCTGGCCGGAGAGCGTGGCATATTCCAGTGCCACCGTTGTCTCGCGTCCGGCGGTGAGTTCGATGCCGACATCGAATCCCTCGACCAGCAGATCGTGGTGGTAGCCCAGCGTGTTATTCCGACCCATCATCAAGCCGGCCCGCCCGAGTCCATCGCCGGAACGAATGGCCAGATTGCGCACACCGCCCCAGTTCGAAGAATTCCACTTCAGCCCGACGGCACCGGGGTTTCCGTTGCCGGTTTCAATCGTCAGGTTTTGGATGAAATTGCCCACATTGCAGTTCGATCCGCGCTGGAGAAGATAAAACGAAACAACCGCCTTTGCCTCGCCTTCGCCGAATCCCGGGCTGGAGTCCTTGAGTTGGATCACCGTCTTGTTCCGGCTTTGTCCGACGATTTGAATGTCATAATTCCATTCCCCATAGACGAGCGCACCATCGAAGATTCCCCGCGAATAATTTCCCGGATCCAGCTCCTTTTCGTGCTCGGGGGAGTTGACCAGGACGCGGTTCACATTCCACCACCCGTTGCGGATATTGAATGCCAGAGCCGGCCAGCCCTGGCTGACGGTGTCGCTCACCAGGTATTTTCCATCGGGGAGGTAAATCGTCCAGGTGCCGCGCAATTTGCGATAAGCCACAGCCCCCCACTTCTGCCCGGTGATGGCTCCCACGCCCTCGCCCTCCAGCGCCTCATAGTGATCGCGCACGAAACGCATCGCGGCGCTCAAAGCCTGTGTGTCATCCGTCACGCCGTCACCTTTGGCATGGAATGGAGGCTTGGTCACATCGAGCACGCGCCCTCCCTTGCCATTGTGATAAAACGCCTCCGGTGGATAAATCTGGTTGACGGGAGGATTCCGGTCGCCCGGCGCGGTTTCGGGAGTGGCAGCAGCCGTCCCTGCGCATGGCAGGCTCAGCGCAAAGGCCGCGAGTATCGAATGGGTATTCAATGGGAATTGCATTTTACTTTTTGCTCGATGGCGGAGATTGGGAAAATCCCGCCTACCTGAAGCGGCGTGAGTGTGTGGATGCGGATGTGGCGGACCTCTCCGGGCAGCAAATCGAAGTAGTCGTTCTCGGGCACACAGCCATCGGGAAGGAGCGGATGCACGGCATGTGCATAGGTTTCCGCTCGCACTTCCAGCGTGTCGCTGCCGATGACGCGGGCTGACACATTGGCCGCAGCGACCTGCATGTTGCGAAAATCCGTGGCCCGGAAAATACCGGGCAGCAAAACGTTTTCTCCGCATGGTCGGGCGACCCACAGGCCCGCTGTGGGATCCTGTCCGCCGCGATGCAGAACAGCAGCCACCGTTCTGGACGCCGCCGGGGCATCCACACCCACGCGCTGTAGATCCTGAATTTTGCCATCCATGCTGACATAGCCGACATCCATTTCCACCGAGCAGTCTTGGAGCGTGTCGTTGGCAAGCACCACGCGGATTTCCCCGTCAGTGCCGGGACGCAGGATCAAGCGCAGCGGGGCAAGCGCCCGGCGCACGAAATAAAACGAGGGTTTTCGCCGCAGGTAATAGTCGATGATTGACCACCCGATTTCTCCCCAGCAATCATTGAACATCCAGAAAAGCCCGCCGTGACAATCCGCACGGAAGCGGAAGGATTCCAGCGAGTATCCAATCATGAGCCCCTGGCAAAGGCCGGAATAGAGGCAATACTCGTCGAAACTGAGATTCTCCGGATCGCGGTAATGCCTGCGGATGCCGGCATCCACGGTGTTTTTTTCAAAGGTGTTGTTATGGTGCTGCCAGATCTCGCTGTTCCGGTCGAATGGCGCGCCATCCAGATAAGCTTCGATCGTGGCCCTCACAGGAGCGCCGATGTAGCCATACTCGGATACAAACAACGAGCGGCATTGATCGTATTCCTCGGGGGCGACCCGCTTGGCGATGTCCGGATTCATCATGCACTCCAACCAATGGTGCCGGTCGCCGGTCGCCTCCTCGTTGGGAGAGGCCTGGCCACCGTAGGGCGAACTGTTCCAGTAGGGGATTTCCGGGCAGTTGCGCCGGACCACCGCTGGCAGGATCCAGTTATAGATCCGGGAACCGGCGCGCGTGCGGTCCTGATAGAATTCCTTCCAGCCCCACTGGATTTCATTGTTGCCGCACCAAAGGACGATCGACGCGTGCTGGCGCAGCCGCTGCGTCTGGAAATCCGCCTCGCGTTCGACCTCCGCCCGGAAGTCCTCCAGATGGTCCGGATAAGGAGCGCAGGCATACATAAAATCCTGCCAAACCAGGATCCCGAGCCTGTCGCAGGCGTGATAAAAGGCATCGTGTTCGTAGAGTCCACCACCCCAGATGCGCAGCATGGTGAAATGCGCGTCGCGGGCCGCCTGGACGAGCGACTCATACCGCTCCGGGGTGACACGGGTGTAAAGCGCGTCCGCCGGAATCCAATTCGCACCCTTGCAGAACACGCGGACGCCATTGATTTTGACCGCGAAGATTCCGGGCTCCGTCTCCAGCTCCACAAACCGGATCCCATAATCAAAGCCTGGGAAATCGGCTTTGATTGCGCCGGTGCGGAGCGAGGCACCAACCCGGTAAAGCGGCTGGTCGCCATAGCCATTCGGCCACCAGAGGCGGGGATTCTGAAGCGGCAATTCCAGATCGAGATAGTTGATGCCAGAGCGAAGAAATCCCGCCCATTTCGCCACATGCTCCTCGCCGTCCGGTCCGGTCACGTTCAGCTCCAGTTCGGCGGGTGCCGTCTTCCAGGAATGCAGCAGATCAACCGTCACTTCCGCTTTAAGGATCACCGCGCTACCCGCACCCCGGACGGGAGTCAGTCGCACATGACGGATGCAGGCCTCGCGAAGGATTTTGAGCCGGGCATCCCCGGCAATTCCAGTGGTCGCAAGCCGCGGCGACCAGTCCCAGCCAAAGCTGTATTGGGGTTTGCGCAGCAGCGAGCGGCGGGCATCGCCGCGCTCGGGTCGACCGTTGACCGACTCCGTGCCGGCCCGAAAACCATCTGGAGTTTCGGATTCCGCCTCGCTCACGGATTCAACACCGGAAGTCAAGCGGACCAACAAAATATTCCCGCTGCCGTTCAGGAATGGTTTGACGTCCGTGACAAAGGGGCGGAACGGGCCGGGATGGGTGCCGAGGCCGTGCTCGTTGAGGAACACCGACGCCCGGGAATCCAGCCCGTGCAATTCCAATTCGATGGCATCCGCCTTCTGCCAGTCCTCCGGAAGGGGGATCTCCCGCCGATACCACCAGGCACGGGCCTCCGTCCACTGGCAGTCGAAACTATTCCGTCCGATGAGTGGCTCTTGAATCCGGCCGGACGCAATCAATGCCTCATGGATTCCTCCCGGCACCGGAGCCTGAAACCATCCGTTCTTGGCAAACGTCAGAAGCATCGCCGCGTTGGCGCAATCCTCGCCGAGCGGACGATCAATCAATTGCCAATTTCCGTTTAGGAGGACTTCACTCATCATGTTCGAGGGGGGGGCAAGCGGGGTTTCCGAGCAAATGATTTTCGCAAGCTCTTCGATCTCAAAGTGTCCCAGATGGGGAATTGATTCACAATGAATGATCTGGTTTTAATTATGTATGATTTACACATCGCCCTTGTTGAAGGCGGCCGATGGCTCCCCGGCAAACACTCTGCTCAACATGCTCGCCTTTCAAACGATGACACTCGACGGGTGGACCTACGACGGCATTCGTTCACCCTACTGGCGGATTTATTGGAATTGTTCCGAGGGAGCCGCCATCGAAGTCGGCGGGAAGCGCTACGAACTGGGGCCGGAGCAGTTTCTGGTGATTCCCTCCGAGACGCCCTTCCGGTCCATGATGAAGAAACCGGTGCAACATTTCTATGTGCATTTTCTCGTGGCCACCCCTTGGCGACGCAATGGGGTCGAGGTCGTGCCAGCCACCCGCTCGGAGCGGAGCCTGGTCCGCAGTTTTTTTCGTGAGGCTCACAACGAGGCGCTGCACTGGCGGGTTCTCTCGCTCACCGCCTCCCTGTTGGGCCGCCTGCCGGTCGATGGCTGGGGGCGCAAGGCCGATCCAGACCATGATGCCCGGATCCAAGAAACGATTGACACGATCAATTCACGATCTCCGTCCCTGATTTCCGTGGCTCGTCTGGCCAAAATCGCGGGCATGAACATCAACTCGTTCATCCGCCTGTTCCGCGAGCGCACCGGGATGACCCCCGGCCGCTACATGCTGGAGCGTCGGATTGACACCGCCTGCCTGATGCTTCACCACAGCGACAAGAACATCGACGAGATTGCCGAAGTTTGCGGATTTTGCGACCGCTTCCATTTCTCCCATGCCTTCACCCGTTCCCGCGGCAACACACCCGCCCGCTTTCGCAGGCAACTGCAAGCAGGGGCGCTTTGAAAGACGCCAAAATGAAGCGGGGATACGTTGCGTCGTCAGCGAGAGCTTTATCGTTACGAACGCACAGCTAAGTCCGACGGATG
>JBGSMR010000216.1:0-15333 GCA_041740065.1 Chthoniobacterales bacterium | reverse complement strand
TTCCCGTTCGAGACTAAGCTCATTTTGTTTCGCGGATCGGAGGGAAAGTTCAATCGTCTGCGGCGCGCGAACGGCTTCCGTGCGGAGCGTCTCATCCAAGGTGGCTCTCTGGTCCCGCAACTGCATGATCATCGGGTTATTTGTTCCGTAACGGGACTGCAATTTGCTCAGTTCCGCGTCCAGCGCGTTGATCTGATTGCGGAGCGAGGCGATCTCCGGGAGTTGACTAATGCTGGCGATGTCCAAGAGGCGGTCAGGATTTTCACGAATCGCAGCAATCTGTTCAAAATCACTTTCCAGGCGGAGCCGTTCCGCTTTCGCCGTTGTGAGACGGGAGTTCAGCTCAATCAGCTGGCCAGCGATAATGTTGAGTTCGCTATCAACCGAAACGCTCCCCAGTGAGCGGGTGTAGCTACTGAGCTGCTCTTCGGAAGCTTTGAGCTTCTCTTCAAGCGATTTCTTCTCTTGGAGGAGATAACTCAGGTTAATCGACGCTGCGGCAAGCCTCTGATCGCCCTCAAGCGCGATGTATTCCCGAATGAACGTGTCCACCATTTCAGTGGCAATCTGCGGATCGGGATGGTCGAACGAAACGGTCATTAAGCGCGTTCCCTGGATTAACTCGACTTTTGTATTCGAAAGCAGAAACCCCACAAAACTTTCATCTGCCGTCTCCGCTTCAAGACCCGTATCCCGCCGGAAACCTTCGCGCTCCTTCAAGGCCGTCTTGTCAACGATCCGTTGCATCAACGATCGGCTTACGAAACCCAGTTGGATCGTCTGCAACATTTCCAAGCCGCGTAGGTCTTCAATCGCGCCACCTGAGAAAGTAGGAGTGGCGTCCATCACGCGCTGCTCGATCTTCAGACGCGCGAACGAGCGATAGATCGGGACGGTATTGCTCAGGTAAACCATGGCACCAGCGACACCAGCGATTAAATATAGCACGATCAGCCAGGAAAATTTCCGAGTAATCGCCCATAATCGGCGGTAGTCGATGGAGAACGGCGATTCGTCTTCCTGATTGGACGACGCATCCGGTAGTTCAAGCAGATCCTTGTCGTCGCTTTCCGGCGCAGGTGATTTCTCAGGCATGACTAAAACAGGCTTTCTTGAACAGTGATAAGGTCGCCCTCTTGGACGACAAATTGCCGACCTTGTGAGCTGAGGAGATTCACCGTGATTTCGATTACTTTGTCCTCTCGCTTCCGGGTAACTTGAATATTGCGCAAATTACCGATGCGGGTATTTCCTCCGGCTCGGGCAAGCGCCATCGGGAGCGTTAATGTCTGGGTCGGGGGAATCTCGTAAGTTCCAGGCCCTCCCACCTGTCCAAGGATGGTAAAAGTCATCGGAGCATACGTGATCACCGATATGGACACCTGGGGATTGGTCAGAAACCCCTTCCGCAACCGCGCAGCGATCGCTTCCGCCGCCCCGCCAACCGTCTGACCAGCGATCTGGACCCGTCCGATCAACGGAAACGCAATAGAGCCATCTGCCGCAATCTGCTCTTCGGTGACCATATCAGCTTCCTGGAACACCTGCACCCGCACGATGTCATTCGGCCGGAGGTTATAGTTTTTGTCGAATCCAGCATCCGAAGACGGCACTGTTCCCACTTCCCTTTCGGTGATCGGATTTGTAGCAAAACAGCCTGTCAAAACAAGGACTAGCCCAAGCAGAAGCGAAAATTTAAACGGCATGCTATTGATTGTTCGAGAAGACGAAAGACTTCGTGTGGTGAATGGTGATGAATGGCCAGGGTAGAATGTCCAATTTCCGGCTTGAAGTAACAAGAGCTCAGGTTTGTTGGAGTTAACCTACACGCAACTGGCAATGGGATTCATCAAAAAAAAGCGGGTGGCATCCACCACCCGCTTTCCGTAAGCTGAAATTCAGACGCTACGCCTTGATTAAGCGCCGTATGGGACTGGAGTTGGAGTCGGCGTTGGCGCCGGCGTTGGCGTTGGCGTCGGTTTGAGTTGAGGAATCGCATCGTTCTCCACAATCGTATTCAAGTTAGGATCCGCAAGGATCTGCTGGATGGCTGAGAGACGAATCACATTCTCAACAGAACCGGTGGTTCCTCCGGGGGAACTCGCAACGATCAGAGGAATAGTTTGCGCCACATTGGAAACGGTTACCACAGAGCGCACGATAAGGTTGGCCACTTGCGCATCGGTGAGGCGAAAGCTTCCAATGACTTGGACCGAGATATCTGCCAGGCGGGAGGCATCGACAGTCCTAATGAGCAACCGTGTTGCACGGCTGAGAACCTGCGGCGATGAGGTCGGGATCAGGTTCATCATCCGACGAGCTAGAATCAAAGCGCGTGCATTTCCGGGCTTCAAGCGACCGAGGATAGCATTGAGTCGTGAGAATGCCTGCCGTTGATCCATCGTCGGGACCGGATTTCGATTTTGAGCATTCGCTTCCATCGGAACCGACGTCAAGGCAATGATCGCGATTGCGGCGAGTGTGAAAATTTTGCTTTTCATGATTTTTGTTATATTTTTGTAAAATGTTTCCCCAAGCGGACCATTTCAGAAAACCTGGTCCTTCTGCAAGCTAATTGTTCCTTCAGCCAATTGTTTCTTTAACATTATCATGTATCTCGCCTCGGCTGTCCCGTCCTGAAGAAGTCATCTGAGGTCCCACATCCCCGAGAATGGAGGAGGGCGGCCACAGCCTCGTGCGGCAATTGATTGTCCTCCTCATCCTCCAACGCGTCAGGTCCAAGGGTGTCGATCGGGTGGTGAAGGAGCTCGATGCGACCGTCATAGTGTTCTACCAATGCGGTGCAACTCTCGACCCAGTCTCCGGTATTAAAATATCCTTTCCCATCCAGGGCACGAATCGCTGGCGTGTGGATGTGGCCACAGAGCACGGCATCCACCTTCCAATCCCTGGCATACCGAACCACGGATTCCTCAAACTGCCCGATGAAGCTGACCACATTTTTGACCTCAGCTTTCACGTAGGCGCTCAGTGACCAATATCCGAGTCCCATCCGGCGGCGGATGAAGTTCACGATCCCGTTGAACTTCATCAGCACATGATATCCAACATCTCCAACATGCGCGAGCCAGCCGAGATTTTGCACGACCGTGTCAAGCTCGTGCCCATGAATTACCAGAATACGTTTCCCATCGGCTGTCGTGTGGACGTCATTTTGCTGCAACGTGACGCTCGCAAAATTTCCGTAAAACTTCGCGAGAAATTCGTCATGGTTTCCAATGACGTAGATGATCTCGCATCCTTTGCGTCCTTTACGGAGCAGCTTTTGGATCACATCATTGTGTTCTTGGGGCCAATAGATCCCACGGCGAAGCGCCCAGATGTCAATGAGATCACCGACCAGATAAAGTTTATCAAACTCGTGGATGCGGAGGAAGTCGAGCAGGGCCGCCGCTTTGCATCCGCGTGTGCCGAGATGAACATCTGAAATCCAGCCTGTGCGAAATTGTGCCATGGAGATATCCAGAATTAATTGACTGCGAGACCTGGCTGCGAGAACCCCGCGGATGTGACAATATCGTTACATTCGGACGGGAGTCTAAAAAAGGAGCCCCTGAGCCGGGGTTTCCGGTCCTTTGAGTTCATCCAGTGCCCGGGCTAATTCCTCACGCGTGTGCGATTTTTTTAATTTCGCAATTTCAGCGGACGCCAGGGCATCGCATCGTTCATTTTCATGATGGCCCGTGTGGCCGCGCACCCATTTCCACGAGATCGTGTGGCGCTTGGATTCTGCATCCAGAGATTGCCAGAGGTCGGCATTTTTTACCGGTTGGCGTGCGGATGTGATCCACCCTTTCGCTTTCCAAGTGCGAATCCACGCGGTGATTCCCTGCCTGAGATACTGCGAATCAGTGAATAGCGTGACCTCGCAGGGCTCCTTGAGCGCGGCAAGCGCACAGATCGCCGCAGTGAGCTCCATGCGGTTATTAGTAGTTGCAGGTTCACCACCGGAGAGTTCTCGGGAGGAGCCATCCGATTGCAAAATGGCGGCCCAGCCTCCGGGACCTGGATTTCCGAGGCATCCGCCATCGGTAAAGATAGTGACTTTTTTCACAACAGGTTACTGGAGAAGGATGCGATTTGCTTCAAGCGTGCGGCCTGTGCGGCGGGCATACTCAGCGATTGCTTTCTGGTGATCGGTCAACGCGCGCACTTCGTTGATTTCCGATTGGGCAAAGTCTCGCTGGAACTGAAGAACCTCAAATGTGGTCGCGGTTCCAGAGGCCAATCTTGCCTGTGACGCCTCCAATGTGCGGCCGGCAAATTCGCGCGCAACACGGGATGCCTCAATCCGCTTTTTTGTGGTTTCGATTTGTCCCGCAGCATTGTCCGCTTCGATATAAATGGTCTGTTCCAGCCGTTTCAGATCAATCAGCGCCCGCGCGACTTCCAATTCGGACACTTGCGCGGCACCGCGGGCGGTGCGGTTGGGAATCGGCAGGCTGAAAACGGCCCCTCCCGAAGCGGCGAGATTGCTGGGACCAGTCACATTACCCACACTATCCGCAAAGGTTGTGCCAAGGCCGTTCAACCCCAGACTGGCAACCAAGTCCAGGCGGGGCAGCGTTTGGTTTTTGGTAAAAACGACATTGATGTTCCGTTTTTGGATTTCGAGAAGTGCCTGGCGGTAGTCCGGGCGGAGATCAAATGCCCGTTGCAGGTCGCGCGCAAGATCCACATCCACCTCGAAATCAAAGGGAGGCTCGGCGATCTCGATCTGTGTGCGAAGAATGCCGGTGATCTCATCCGTAACCAATTGCTTGAGAAAATTCTGATTATCGAGCACCGCACGCTCAGCGAAGAGCACACGTTCCTCACGCGAGGCCACGTCGGATTGAGCTTGCAGGACATCGAGGGGCGACATGACACCGATCTCCGCCCGTTTCTGGTTGTCGCGTAAAAGCTGCGCTGCAAGCTCCCGCGACCGGATCTCGACTTCGAGATTTCGAATCGAAAAATAGAGATCATTATAAACAAAGACCGTGTCCGTGATCACGTCAATCACCCGCGCTTGTAATCCCCAAGAGGAAATCGCCTGATCCGCGCGCGCGCTCCGGATTTGTGCCAGGTTCACATCCGTGCCGAAGTTTCGTAGGAGTGGCTGAGTAATGGAACCCCCAAGAAACGTGTCATAGTTTTCAAAAAAAGCGGCCTGCGTGTTCGTATTTCTCGTAATCGCACCGCCAAAATCGTAGCGCAACCCCCAAGGGGTCAGTCCCGTGATTGTCGTATCCGCTTCCATACCGCTAGTCTCCGCAAATTGGTCTGTGCCTGGAGAATTTGGTGCCCCGGACTCAAAGTCTGGGTCCAGATCGCGCAAGGCCCTGCGGTTTTGGTCATACGTGTACGACGCCTCCAGCGTCGGGTCAAAGCGTCCAGATTCGCTCAAAAGCTGTGCCTTTGCGATGAGTGGATTAAACTCCTCAACCTTGATCTGGAAATTTTTGAGGATCGCGAGCTGAATAGCCGTCCGGTAATCGAGATCCAACGTGTCTGGCGCTGTTGCGGCTGCATCGATCCGTGCGGTCCCCAGTATTGCACTGATCAGGATCGTGAGAAATTGTCGCGTCATCCGGCTTTTTGAACCCATCCGTACGTGCCATCGGGTTTTCTTTCTTCGATCCACTCGCCCTTAAACGACCGATTGACCCAGAGCGCTGCCTGCTGCGACTGGATTTCTGCCAAAGGCCGCTTTTCCTTCTCAGCGAGTTGCTTCATTTCCTCCATGCGATCCGAATTCTCTCGTTCTACCGTGCGTCGGACATAGTCACCGTAGTCGCCTTCGGTGGTGGTGAGGACTTCAAGCAAGCCATCCTTGGTTTCACCGATTAACCGCGAATTTTTAAAAACCTGAATGTCGGCCTGTCGGTTTTGGCGGCGTTCTTCGCGGGTGGTGCCATTGGCGGCCGCTTGCGGTGATGGAGACGCGCTGGCGGCGGCTCCTCCGGTCGCAACCTTCGGGCTTCCGGTTTCCTGATACTGGTGGACATCCACGCGCATGGTGATGTCGACCTTGATGGGTTCGTTGGTCGCCAAGTTAATCGATGGCGTTGAGCAACTGGACAGCAAGCAAGCCGTAAGGCCGTATGCACACCGCCTCACGAGGAAAAATCCATCGCACCCAACTATCGTCCATCGCGTCATTCCTTTACCTTTTGCCCCAAGATTCGTCCTGCCACAACCCTTCAGATGTATCACCGTCATGTAAAACAAATTCAAATGCCCGTTTCCCACTCGGTCCGGCGAGATCCAGATTGAGAACTCCCTGCGAATGAACAAACCAAAGTCGGCCGCCCGCCTCGGTGTATGAATAGTCGCGAAGCGTCTCTAACGCGATGCGCGTCGTGCTTTCTTTGATCGCAGTCCAGGTATCGGGGATACGTCCCAGCAGGTCATCCAGCTTGGTAATTTTCATATCGCCAGGCTCGGTGATAGAAAAACGACCATTCACGCGGTCGATATTTTTGCTGAAGGCATCGATTTGAACCTCAAAATCCAATGGTCCCGTCATCTGGAAGTTTTGTGGAGATATCACATTCGTGAGTGCGGCAGTGTCCACGCGCTCACCGCTGATCCAGCCGATCCACGGAGAATCATTTTGGAAGAAGAAACTAAATCCGCCGTTGATATACCCGGAGTATGCCTCGCCACCAAATTGACCATTGATCCCCTGCCGGTCAAACGTGACCGCGACCCAGGACGTTCCGGCTTCAAATTGCCGCCACCGAATCCCGGCTATGTCCAGTTTTTGAACCAAGTTTTGCTCGCCCTTTTCAGGTGGATAAGAAAACCGGAGATCGCCCTCAACGGAGTCCAGCTCGATCTGGTAGGACTTGAAGACATAGCTTTGTTTCGGGATTTGCAGCGCTGCGTCGATCTGGAGTTCCGCCAATCGATCAAACGACAAATTTTGCACCCGGCTCTCAAATGCGAGCGGAAGCCCCACGTCACTACCCGCGCCGCTTCCTATCACAAGACGACCGAATTTCGTTTCCACGGCGCCGATGCTCCAGTTCGGCCGATCCGGTGCAGGCGCTGCATTTTGATCCTTTGCGGAGGCGCGCTCCATATAGATGAAGAGGTCTTGGTTGAGATAGATCGTTGGCCGCAGGATGACGATCTCCCGGATGTGATTTTTCAATAACTCGTTGATCGTAAAGCGCACAAAAACACTTCGCAGCTTCAGGATCAGAATTTCCCGATTCAAGGGGGAGCGGATCTCGACGTCGGCAAACTCCAGAGTTCGCACCTCATCCAGAAGCTCGACCGCAGCGACCCCCAATGGGATATTCTGTAATTGTGTATTGATCGTTAGAAAAATGTCAGACACATCCACGCGGGCATCATCCAGCCGCGTCCGGATGCCCTTGACGTCCAGCGTCGCGATCTGCCAACCCGTATCATTTGATTTTATCTGCGTTCCCGGAGATTCCGGCGCGCGCGCGGCAAGGAGCTTGGCAAGCGCTGCTCCAATCCAGAGCCGCCCCCCTGCGACGTCGACATGATGGATGGTTTTTTCTTCCAAAAGCTCGTCCAGTGAAAATTCAACTTTCACCGAATCGACTCCGAGTATCGGGCGATCTTCGTCCGGCAACTCGCGAAGCTGAACGTCCCACACCACCAACTCGTGCAACTGTGCGATGGTATCGGTAGTGGTTCCGACATTCTGCAAGTCAAAAGCAAATCGAGCTGAAACAATTGGCTCTCCGGGCTTCTGAGGGTTGTATGCGAGCTCGCCATACGCGGTCGTGAGACGGTCAATCTGCCACTCAGCTCTTGATGGAGTGTGATCCACCAACTGCCCGCCTCGCGGGGGACCTGCCTTGTCCGGAATTCTGCTGAATTCGTTTTCTAGGTGGATCGAGGGATTGGTGAGCGTGACCTCGTCAATCCGTTTGGCTGCGAGACCGTCAAAGGTAAATTGAACCCGTGCCTCGTCCATCGCAAACATCGGCGGATCTTGATCCTGCCCGGATTCGATGCGCAGCGCAGAGATCCGGACCTCGCTTGCAAGCGCTCCCGCATCCCTTCGACCCAGCTCATGCAGCGTACCCGAAACTTGGAAGTGCGCGGACTCCAGCGGCTGAGCCAGGTCCGTGAGATTAACATCGAGCTTGCCGAGTTCGAGCACGGCTACTGTCCATGGGTCCCGCGCAGGACCCGGGCGGGCGGCACCAGGCTCTGGGAGGCGGATGGATTGGATCTGCTGCCATCCCGCCGCATCCATTGTGAGTGATCCGGTGCTAACACTTACGGAGTCAATCCGGCGACCTTCAAATATCCCCTCCAGTGTGATGCCAACCAAAATCTTTTCAATATGGGCTACGACCGTTTCGCTGCCCGCCCAGGAAACGGATATCTCGTCAATTGTCAGTTCCCTAACCTCGCGAGCGCGATCGGATAGGAGATCCAGATCCTTCCAATCTACCGAGAACATTGCTTGAACATCCACGGGAAGCGTCTCGCTAGCTGGGAGAGAGAAGCGCGCTTTATCGATGCGCAGATGATTGACCGACCAACCGGGCGGCACGCGGCGCTCGTCCGGGTTCTCTGATCCCTTTCCAGAAAACAGGGCGAAGAGGTCTGGAGAGGCTGTTAACTCTGGCGCAATCAACTCGATTTCCTGCAGCTTGCCTGACAATAGCTCGTCGTAGGCAAACAACATCCGCCCCCCTTCCAAGCGTAGAAGCACAGCCCCAGACGCTTTGGCAGACAGCTCGAGCTCCTGCACCCGCACCTCATTCCAACCGTGCAATTCGACGCGCTTGAGTTGCACCGAAGCTCCAGGAATCAGGCGAGCGATAGACCACTCGGTAATAAAGTCCAGGTTTTGCAACACGAGACAGACCAGCACTCCCAAAGTGATCAGGGTGAGCATTGCAAAGGATATCAGCCACGAAAGCACGCGCAGCAGCCGACGCCGACGTCTGGGTTTGGGTTTGGGAACTGGAGGCTCGTCAGACAAGTTGATCAATCCAGGTGGCAGCGAGAAAAATCCCACCAATCCAAGCGTTGGCCACAAAAAACGCGGCATTGATCGCTTCCACATCCAACGACTTGGCCACGCGGTGCTCGTAGATTAAAAATCCAAGCACAGGAACCAGGGAGAAAAAATAGACGCCTCCCAACCCAGCGGTGATTCCAAACGCCAAAAGAAAAACCCACATCATTCCGTGCAAAATCTGCGCCAAAAGAAGTGCGCCCGGGATTCCAAGCCAAACGACCATGGACCGCATCCCCTCGCGTCGATCCACATCGTAATCCTGGGTTGCGTAAATCATATCGAACCCGGCGACCCAACAAACGACCCCTGCAGCAAGGATCAGCGGTGCCAGCGCAAACGATCCGGTGACCGCCAGCCACGCTCCCACGGGCGCCACCGCCAGCGCCAACCCAAGGAAAAACTGAGCGAAATGCGTGAAACGCTTTGTGACGGAATAGAAAAACACCGCTGCCAGAGCAACGGGTGATAGAAAAAAGCAAAGGGGATTGATCCACCAACACGTCACAAGAAACGCCAGCGATGACACGCCGCATGCGATCATTGCCGTGGTCCGGTCTGCAAGTTGATGCCGACCTTGAGTCCTTGGATTTCGCCTATCGAGATTCCAATCTGCCAGTCGGTTAAATGTCATCGCCGCCGTTCGCGCGAAGACCATCGCCACAACAACTAGAACCAAAACATCCCAGGGCGGCAGCCCACCGGCAGCGACAGCCAGCGCCCCGAGCGCAAACGGCATCGCAAAGACGGTGTGCGAAAACCGGATGAACTGGAGAAACCTGCCTGTGGATGCAATCGCCGTCATTTATTCTCAGGCACTCCCACCTCATCGAAGAGTTCGATGAGCGCATCGTCGACACGGAGATCCACCAGTTTCCAATCCCCGGATCCCTTGTAAAAATAGAACCGCCACCGCAGCGGCATCACCTCACCATGGAGGACATAGGTGCGGCGTTCGAGCAAAGCGCCCACTCGATCCGTTTTTACCAGCTCAAATCCTTTGATTGGGCCATACGCGTCGATCGCACCCTGAGTGGTTGCTCGCAGCTCCAGCGATTCTTCACCCTTGGTCGCAAGCATCGAACCAGCGGAAAGGCTTTCGTAGGCCACATCGACGTTGTCCTTTTGAAGCGCAGAGAAAAAATCACCGACTACTTCCTCAGGCGTGCGGGGATCCCGCTCGGCGGGAGGCTGAATCACCAACGACGTGACGGCGGGAGTTCCAGTCGGTGTTGGACTTGGCGCGGGAGTTGGCGTCGGCGTCGCACGCGACGGCAGTTCATTGGTGAGTCGCTTCGGTTGGACCGACGGTTCGGTGACTTCGGGTGGAGCGCTCTCGATCTTCTGGGCACGCAACGAGCCGGAACAAGCGAGGATCGCGGAGACAATGGGAATTGCAAATTTCAAGGCATAATGGGTCACGTGATATCTATCGCTGATTTCAAAGCTTTTGCCAAAGCAATGTGCGGCGATTCGCCGCGGGCACTCTAAGCTTGTGTATGATTTGAGATACAGGGAGCCTGACACCGTTGCATGAAAAGAATCCGGATCCTCCACAACACTGAGTACAATTACAACGAGCCGGTCACGTTCGGTCCGCACCGCGCGATGCTTCGTCCCCGCGAAGGACACGATTTGTATATCATCAAGGGGGAGTTACTCACTGAGCCGAAATCCACCGTGCGATGGATTCGGGATTTTCAAGGTAATTCGGTAGCTGTGATCACGTTTTCCGAACCGTCGAAACAGCTTCGTGTGATCAGTGAGGTTTTGGTGGAATTACACAAGCCGGCAGCCTCCGAATGCCCGGATTCCGACGATGCCCAAATGTATCCTTTCAGCTATCCAGCCACGGACGAATTGGAAATGGCACCCTTTATTCAACCTGGCTATCCGCACGACGCTGATGCGGTTAAAAGTTGGCTGCGCGGCAGTCACACACCCGGGGATCAAGTGAAGTCCTGCGTATTACTAGACCAGCTCAACACCCGAATTTTTGAATCGTTTCGCTACGATCGTCGCGAGGAAGCCGGCGTGCAGATCCCGTGTGACACGCTCACAAAGGGATCAGGGTCGTGCCGGGATTTTGCTGTTTTCATGATGGAGGCCGCGCGCCAGTGGGGCTTTGCCGCGCGATTTGTCACCGGATACATTCAGATGAACGAAGGCCAACACGGCGCTACCCATGCGTGGACCGAAATCTTTTTACCAGGGGTCGGCTGGCAGGGCTACGATCCGACCAATAACAAACGGGTCGGACTCGAACACGTCACCGTGGGCGTCGCCCGCCTGCACGAGCAAGCGGCTCCGATCAGCGGATCATGGTCCGGCGACGCTGATGCGTTCGACCGCATGGAGGTCTCGGTGCAGGTCGTCGAAGCCTGATTTCGCTAGAGAAACGGGTCTCAATGGCCTTACCCATGGCACGACTGTGAGCCAAGGAGCAGGACATTGGTCGGAATGACTTGTAAGAGCCAATCCATGTGGTGCGGCAACATGCGCATTCCGTTTTCCGATCCTGTAATGACGATGAGTAGATCCGCATCCGCGCCCTGAACGAAATCACACGCCCCAAATCCCGTGGTCGTCCGGATGATTCGTAGATCCACCTCGCCGTCGAATCCAGTGAGCGGGTCCAGCAGTCTGGTGAGTGATTCCTCATCGCGCGGACAAGAATTATTATTAGCTGAGGCAGCCTCCTCGAACGGTGTAACTACACTGATAAAAGTCACCCTTTCCGCCCCCAATCGCTGCGCCACATGCAGGCTTTTTTGGAGCGCTGGCACTACGGGATTGGCCATGTCCACTTCGATGACCGCATGCCTCACCGGAACATCTTCCTCGGACGGGCGCGTCATCAGGATGAGATCGCACGGTGATTTCTGTAGCAGTCCGCGCGCGACACCTCCGAGGAAAAATCGGTGGTCATTGTCCCGCTCCAAGGCACCAGCCAAGAGCAAATCCACCTCACCCCGCTTGCAGGCGGCCAGAATCGACTCGGCAGGTGGTGTCGTAGTGTCCTCCGCCCACAGCAGCGGGGTATCAATTGGGCGGCGCAACCCTTTGAGTGCCTCTCGAAAACGAAGCATTCTTTCATCGGACTCCAGATCCGCATGGACCACGCTCAGCGGGACATCCAAGCGTCGCGCCAGCCGGTCAGCTTCACATATCACCGCTTGAAACCGCGGCGAAAATGTCGATGCCACTGCCACCCGTCGATACAATCCGCTCATGCCGCAGAGTAGTCTGGTGATTCATTGAGCGCAATCCGACAATCGACGGCAGGCGCACATATTTGCTCCGGACGGAGCAGGAAGGTTGCTCTTTCTCCGCCGGCTGCGTTGAATGCTCGCGGACATCGCGTCCGCATCCGTTACCCATGAACATCCTGCACGTTGAAAATCTACGAAAGCGCTTCGGCTCGCAGGTTGCGCTCGATGGCATCGATCTGATCGTTGAGGCAGGGCAGGTCTTTGGTTTGCTGGGGCCCAACGGAAGTGGAAAGACGACGTTGCTTGCAGTTTTACTGGACGTTGTGCGAGCAAGTAGCGGGGGATTCACGTGGTTTGCTGGTGCCCCCCCGCGCGACAACCCCCCGCACTCGAATCGGTGCTCTTCTAGAAACGCCAAACTTTTACCCTTATTTAAACGCAGATCAAAACCTTAGCCTTGTTGCGTCGATCAAGCGGGTCAAGACACCCGACATCGACACGCTGCTTTCACGGGTGCAATTGAAGGACCGGCGCAAGTCCCCTTTTCACACCTATTCACTTGGCATGAAGCAGCGGTTGGCGCTGGCAGCCTGCCTCATCGGCGATCCGGATGTCCTGATCCTCGACGAACCCACCAATGGACTGGATCCCGTGGGGATGATTGAAGTCCGAGGGATTATCGAGTCGATTGCCCGGCAGGGAAAAACCATCTTGCTCGCAAGTCATATGCTCGATGAGGTCGAGAAAATTTGCTCTCACGTCGGAATCCTAAAAAATGGACGCGTCCTCGCATCGGGTCCGGTCGGTTCCATCCTCAGCGACGACAGGACCCTCAATCTAGCCACGGTCGAACCCGCCATGGAAGCATTGGGCCGCCTAGTATCCGGATATCTCGGCATCACCCGCGGCACCCGCTCCGGTGATCACTGGACCTTCGAAGCAGACAAATCTGTGGATCCGGGATCCTTGAACCGCTGGATTTTTGAACAAGGAATCACGCTCACCCATCTCGCCGTAAAGCCTCGAAGCTTAGAGCGAGAATTTTTGGAAATTACTAGCCGATGAATCCGCTGCATCTTCTCGCGTTAGAGTGGAAGCGTTTTGCCCCGAACGCTACGATCCGATTAGTGGTGGCGTTGTATCTCGTCGTATTCGGCCTCGTCACATATGCAGCGAGACTGATCGGCAACACGCTTGCAATGACCCCCGCGGACTATCTTTTTGTGCCGCCAGTCCTCTGGGAATTTATTGCTTACGCGGGGAGTTGGTTGAATTTCAGCCTGCTGGGATTGTGTGGTATATTCTTAATCACGACGGATTGGACGCATCGCACGCTGAGACAAAGCGTGATTTTCGGGATGAAGCGCGGGGAAGTCGCCTCCGCAAAAATCGTGTCTGCTGTTTCGCTCGCGCTAGCAGCTACCCTAGCCTACCTGATTGTGTGTATCGTGGCGGCATGGCTGATAGATCTGCCTGCCGATGCCGGGCGCGCACTGCCAGACTTCCAGGATGGCCTTCGCGCTGCCGGGCCATTCTTCCTTCAGGCTTTGGGCTGTGTTCTGCTCGGCCTGCTCTTTGGCGCTTTCATTCGCCAGACGGCCCTCGCTACCCTGGCGTATCTAGCATATATTTTCGTGTTGGAATCTCTCCTGCGGTGGATCGTGCTACTAACCGTGGTCAAGACGCGGGCAATGCTGTTTCTCCCGGATAGTCTATTCGAATCGTTAACCCCATTTCCTACGCCTGCGCTGGCGGATCGTGTCGGGCGCGCCTACCAAATCGTTGCTCCCTTGCAATCGAATGAGGTGATCCTTGGATCAGCCGTCTGGATCGTTGTTGCCGTAGTAATGATTCATTGGAAAATTCGTCGCTCAGACCTGTGATTGTCAGCGCGCGCGCATGACAAATATCCGTCTTTTCATTGCGTTCCGCGTGCTTTTTAACGCGCGTTGGTACTATCCGGTGATGGCGGTGATCTTCCTCGATCTCGGCCTTTCGCTTACGGAGTATGCACTGCTCAATGTCGCGTGGGCAGTAACCATTGTCTGTCTCGAAGTGCCGTCTGGTGCGCTGGCGGACCAGATCGGACGCCGACGCATGATCGTGTTGGCAGCGTGGCTGATGGTTGCGGAAATGCTGCTGTTCGCATTTGCTCCAGCGGGCTCAGCATGGTTGTTTCCGATGCTACTTCTGAATCGGATTTTAAGTGGAGCGGCTGAGGCGTGTGCCAGTGGCGCAGACGAGGCGCTGGCTTATGATTCGCTGGTTGACTCGGGACAAACTAGCGAATGGCCAGCCGTGCTTGCTCGGTTGATGCGATGGCAGGCGGTAGGTTTTTTCGTGGCGATGCTTGGGGGAGCTGCTGTCTTTGATGCAAATCTTCTTCGTGCTGTTGGCACGCTGGTGGGGTGGAATTTCGAACTCCGTCCAGAAACCACATTGCGGATCCCTCTCTTTTTGACGCTGGCAAATGCCTGCGCAGTGCTCCTCATTGCACTGCAAATGCGTGAACCACACGCTGGCGGCGTGCAGGTCCGAGCAACCATTCGCGGAACGCTGATGCAAACCGTCCGCGCCGCACAATGGATTTTGTCCGGTCGCGCCGTGCTATTTATTATGCTGGCCGGTTTGTGCGTGGATTGCGCGATTCGCTTATTCTTGACGGTAAACAGCAACTACTACCGACTCATCGGATTACCTGCTGTGTCTTTTGGTTTGGTTGCTTCAGCTCTGGCGCTGATTGGATTCTTCACCCCGCGCCTAGCGAAGGGAATGGTATCGCACTTTTCTCTCACAACAAATTTCGCATGCGTCGCCGGATCAGCGGTCATCGGATTGGGATTCGTCGCCCTGTTTCTGCATGGCTGGGGAGCAGGTGTCGTGATTCCTATTGGGATTTCTATGTCAATGCTGGGGTTCTTTGTTTCGCATTACTTGAATACATCAATTACCGATTCGTCCCTGAGGACAACCGTGCTGAGTTTCAAGGGACTATTATTTAATCTGGCGTATGGCGCAATTGGCGCGTTATTCGCGGGATTTACAGCACTCCGGGCACACAGCGGAGATCAAGATACCGTATTTATGGAAGCCTTGCGA
>JBGSMR010000155.1:0-8658 GCA_041740065.1 Chthoniobacterales bacterium | reverse complement strand
CCAACGGTTGCGGCGAGCGGTAGGTTCTATCTAGGATAAAAGTGCTCTCTATCGCTTCCCTTTTTGCCTGAAGGTAGGTATCCACATTCGCGCCGCGGAACCCGTAGATCGCTTGCTTCGGATCGCCTATAAGCACAAGTCGATGGCAGGGAGAATGTAAAAAGATGCGTCTGAAAATCTCGAATTGTCGCGGGTCTGTGTCCTGCGATTCGTCGATCAATGCGATCCGGTATTGGTTGCGCAAACGGTCGATGAGCACTGGGCCGTGATCTGGTGAGAGCAAGGCATCGTGCACGGTGGAAATTTGCCCATCGAATGTGATCTGACGGTTTTTGCGCAACTGCGATGCAACCACCGGTCGGATTTGTGCAACGCAGTGGAGTTTCCATTGCCAGCGCAAATGTGCTAGCTGATGGCAAATTTGCGCTGCTGCTTGGACTGCTTCCGATGCCTCAACCTGAGCCTTGTGTTTTTTTGCCTTAGTTCCGTGGACCCATGTGGCCGCAGTCGATAATTGCCTCACTGAGGTGAAATATCCATCGCCTCCTAAGCGCAGCCTGACGAGTAGCTGTCTCCGGCTAGATTCCCGCGGGGCATCTCTATTCCAAGCACTGACGTCCCTCAATAAGGCTTCTAACTCGTCGAGAGAGGCCGCGTGGATGCCTGCGCACGCAGTGTGAGTCGCAGTGAGCACGTGATCGAATGGCTCCATCGGAGGATCGGTGGTGAAATCATCCAATGACAGCAACTGACTCACAAATCCAACATCCTCAGAGATTTTCCATCGGGTCTCTGCCGCGATTGAGGATAAAAAATCATTGGTGGCTATGTGAGATTCCCATAGTTCGTGGACTGCGTCCTTGATCATATCCGCCGAATTGGGAATCACCTCGGGTTCGACTGGCCATCCACATAGCGTTCCTTCTGTTTGAATAATACGCTGGCAAAAAGAATGAATCGTCGAGGCGGCAAGACGATCCACGTCGAGCAGTGCCCGCGTGAGGATTTCGCGATGCTTCGGTTCTGCAAATCGGTCTCTAAGTTGCGCAATACCAGCGTCGGTGGTGGATTCATCAGGCTGTGGAAGTGCCTGCAATTTTTCGAGTACCCGGCGGACGCGTTCTGAAAACTCACTGGCTGCATCTTTTGTAAACGTGAGCAGAAGAATTTGGTCCAAGCGTGCAATCGACCCGTCCAGAAGGAGCCGTGGAACGAGGTGACTAAGAGCGTATGTCTTGCCCGTGCCCGCACTTGCTTCGATGACTGAAAGTCCGGATTGGAGCTCCGACGTCGCAAAATCGAACCCTGATGGAGCAGCAGATGGTGTCATTCCTGATTCCATTGTCGGAGGGGGATGGCAATTGCGCGTGCCCAGTGAAGCCATGGGGTGGGATCTGAAAATGGATCAACATCACGCCATGCAAGATGCGCAGCGGGTCTCAGCCCTTCCCCTTCGCCTCCACCGTGCGAGCCGTCTTTCGTCCATGCGGCCCTGGCTGTGCTGATCGCTTTCGCTTCGTCTCCATGTTTCATCAATTGCTTCGCGCATTCATCGGACGCGGCAGGGGAATACGCCAGCGGACAGCATTGGCCTTGAAGATAACCTGCGACTAAATCCTGCAAGAAGTTCCTGGCAGCAGTATTTTCTATCGCCTGCCGCTGGCGAGGTTCATCCGAATTCTCATCATCCAGTAGCCACATCGGCAGGGGGTATCCCGAAGCAGCTGCAAAGCCGGCTGAAATCCACGCTCTCACGATGTGGCCGGGTTTATCCAGTTTCCCCGCGCGATAGACGAGGAGATGGCTCTCTCCAATCGAGCAGAGAAACGAACCGATGATGCGTATCGAGGGATCGTAAAGCTGCACTTCTGCGGAAATACGTGGACCCATCAAAAGCCGCGCAGCGCGTCCAGTCGGCTCGCTGAGTGCACGATGGCTACTCCATACCGCATCCCCCAGACGCCCGCGCGGTAACTGCCGATTGGCGCGCATCCGGGCACGCACTTCATCCAAATCTCCATTACCCTCCACGGTTTCCGTGAGGATTGCTTGTTTCACCTGCCAGGATTCCAGTCCTTCGATGAGGATCGGAGAGCGATCCAGTGATCGACTATCGGCCTCATTACGAACGAGACTAATACCCTGAGCCTGAAGGAACCCTTTCGCTGGATCCGTCCAGAATACAATCAGATCCTCCAGCGAAATGTCCGCAGGCCCTGCGGTGGCCGTCGATGCAGCCGTTGCACGCACGCAAAACGGAATTCCGTCATCCTTGATTGGCGATAAAAAAGTTGCAGCCGTGACGGCATTTTGTGAATCAAACGAGGGAGGCAAGTTTGACAACCCGTCAAAATATTCCTCGGCGAACGGCTGCAACCGTTGATTCACGATCAAATCATCAGCAGGGACACCCATGGTTTGGGCAACCCGCAAAAGTTCCTCGACGCATGGCGACAGTGGACCATCCTTACCGTTGCGAACACTGCGGTTCGACGCGGTGATGATAAGGCGGTCGGTTGGCGTCAGTATTGCATCGAGAAAGAGCTGCCGGTCGTCAATACGAGGACTTCTGTCCCACACACGTGGGTCCATCCGCAGCAGATCCCAGCTCGGAGCGCGGTTGCGGGACGGAAACTCGCCCTCCTCCATTCCCACCATGGCAAGAACCCGACACGGGAGATTCTGGAGCTGTTTGAAACGGCCCATTGTGATTTTTCCCGAAGCCATGGTTCGTTGCCCACGCTCTCTCAATTCCATCTCCATCCAGTCTGAGATCGATGCTGCGTCGAGTGGTTCACTGCTTTCGATGGTCGCAAGGAACTGAATGATACCCTGTATCGCTAGCCTTGGATCCTCGCCCTGACCTGTGAGAAGCGTATCACAGACGTGTCCAATACGTTCACTCCATTGCGCCGGGGGTGCGGGAATCGTCCATTCTTGAAGATTGGATTCCAGGTCGGCATGCCAGCGGATCCAGCGTTCTTTCAGGTCAGGGGCGCCGTCCAGGGCGTCAGCGACGGGTAAAACGTATGTGCCATCCGGGTACATCGCTGCTCGGGATGCGCCAAACCAATGCCCGGCGATCAGGCGATCCCGGCCAAAAGTCCATGTCCCAGACTCACCGAGTCCGCGCGTAATTCCGGTGTCCCGTATCCATCCGCGCACGCGGGCGTGCCCCTCTGGATTCCCCGCAATATCCAGCGCTGCCTGAACCGCACGGAGAGAGGTGATCTCCATCAGTCCACCGGCAGTGAACACCTCCTCGGCTGCGAGTTGCAGGACCGCGAGCATGAACTCGGCAATGGGCTCTCTCTCGCTCGGCGCAATTTCGGTGATTCTTACGGGCAACGGGGTTCCGTCTTGTTGGAGAACTGCGGAAACAAAGGGCGCGTAAGTCTCCAAGTGCGGCGTGATGATGTGAATCTCGTCCGGTTGAAGTCCTTCGATGTCGACAAATGCACGCAGGATCTCATCCCTAAGCACCTCCATCTCCCGGCGAGGACCGAAGCACTTGTGCACACGCAGGGAGTGATCCTGCTCCTCAGAATGTCTTCCTGGTGGACGCAGTGAGCGGATGTCCGATTGAATGTGCCGCAAGATCGATGATTCGTCTGTCGGGGTCGTGTCCGACTCCGGCCAATGGGCGTAATGTTCGTCCAATTCGCCGAGGAGCAGGAACGATCCCACTGCGTGTCGGCCCATGGATTGCAGCAAGGGATGCCCCGAGTGGAGCTCAAGCAATTCTGGATCTTGAGCAACTTCGGGGGGAGGCATTTGACGCAGCTCTCCGAGATATCCCAGTGACGGGAGGAGAATATGCGTCGAGACGTCGCATCCCGCCAGCTGCATCACGGAAATCACCTCGATAAGCAACGGGTCCAAGGCGCCAGTCCCGAGGACAAGTAATCGAGGGAATGCATCTCGAAGCGTATCAAGGGCGATTGTGTCGTGTTGCAAACGGATAAGCTCCATGGCCGGGTGAACCTCTGAGATGGACACCTGCAATTGATCCCAAAGATCACGCTGCCAGGATTCCTGCTTGTGATCCGCAACAGTCGCTTTCAGCGGAAGGCATGACTTTTGCTCAGCCCAATTGCGGATCATTTGTGGTCGGAAATGGCCGTATTGATCAAATTGATCCGCAAGCAGATTGGCTAGCGCAAACCGATCTCGAGTTGAGGCTTGGTTGAGGCCTAGGTGGCTTGCGACCCCGGCGACAAGCGGAAACATGTGCCATAGCAATCGGCGTTTCGTCCACGCACTATCCTTCGCTGGAGCAAGCGATACTGGCACCCGTCGGATAAAATCCTGCGGCATCAGAAAGTCGATGCCCATACAGATCCCACGGCGCGCGGCGATTTGAAGTTGCAGCCAGTCAGCGAAGGGCAGGGAAGGAACAACGACCGGAAATAGGCGGGGAGGAATCTGCGGGCCGAGCGGTAATTCCTTTAACACAGCGTTAAGAAGATCGCCGGATATTGAATGCGGAATGACCGGCATGGGGGCAGCTTTCGACTCTAGGCCAGGTGCGCTTGCAGCCGTCTTAAAACAGCCTCAATCTGAGCGATAATCGGAATAATTGAATCCGGGCGCACCGTGGCGTCTTCATCAACACCGAGCTCGGTCAGCATACTCAACGAAAAATCAATTGCCGCGGGCTGCACCGAATGCTTTCGAATCTCGTCCGGAATCTCGGATAACGGCAGGCCGTTATTATTCCATGATTCGATCTCTGCCAATAAGTCTCCTGACTCCTCCCAAAGCTCGTCGGTCGTCAGGGAAGGAGGCTTCAATCCTTTCGGTAAGCAGGCGGCGACAATGCGACTAACCAGGAAATGCAACACCTCCAACTCAGAGTCGTCGATGAGTTCATCGTCCATCTCGGAAAGAAATTCAGAAATGGTTCCGAAGTTGGTTTCCAGCCATTCTTCATCTAATTCCATCGATGCCTCGCAGCGTTTCTCTAACGCTTCGACTGAGAATACATACCAATAGAAGTATACGGACAGGGAATCAGAGCTCATGATGTGAATTCTATCACGATGCATTCAGTTCGGCGAGAACTTCGGGGTCGCGTACGTCCGCCCAATCGCCAAGCAATTCAAATGCCCGCACACGCCGACCGCTTTGTGCAAGGTCGCGAATAGCATCCGTGAGTTCATATTCGCCACGGGGCGACTTTTCCAAGCGTGCCGTGAAATCGAAGATGGACGGTCGAAACATATAGACGCCGGCATTGTACCAAGGGCTCGTCGGTTCGCCGGGCGCTGGCTTTTCACGGAGATCCGTGAGATTGAATGCCTCGTCCACGAAGACGGCACCACCCTTACTGACATCCTCATTGTTTTTCACCGAAATAATCGCTTCTTCGTCCCCGGGTTGGCAAAGCACCGGATAGTTCCGCGGATCCAACAAAATGTCGCCATAGCTCAAAACGAAGCCATCGTCTCCGGCAAAATCTTTGGCTAAATCAACCACCCGTCCCGTACCGTCCTGAACGAGTTGACGTTCGTAAGAGACGGCCAGGCCTTGGCCTGTTCCATCACCAAAATACTCGCGCACCACGTCCTCCCGATATCCAACGATGAGCAAGATCTGCGTGATCCCTGCATTTCTCAGACCAGACACAATATGGTCCAGAATCGGACGTCCTCGGACCGGGATCATCGGCTTGGGGAGGTCATCCGTCAGTTCACGCATGCGGGTGCCACGGCCTGCGGCTAGTATGACTGCTTTATGAATTCTGCTCATTCCTGGACATCTAATCTGGATCGATGGCATCGGCCAACCCTGGGTTTTGCGAAAACTGAAAAATCTTGCGCTTCCCGACGGAGCAGATCTGGTCCAGTCTCGAAGCCGGTCCGGTAATCCAGGCCGAAATATGAAACGTATTCGAATCACCCACACCACGGAATACCGCTACTCTGAGCCTGTCACGTTTGGGCCCCATCGTGTAATGGTGCGGCCGCGTGAGGGACATGATGTCCACATCGAGAGTTCGCGCTTACGCATGCAGCCAAGTGCAAAAGTCCGGTGGCTGCGGGACACTTACGGGAATTCCATCGCGGTCGCCCATTTCTCGCAGCCCTCCCATCTGCTTCATATTTTTAGCGATGTCGTCGTTCAGCACTACGATCACAATCCGTTGGATTTTATCATTGATCCCACCGCGGTATCATACCCGTTCCGGTATGGCACCGATGAACAACCGGAGTTGATACCGTATCGGCTTTCGTCATATCCTCAGGACAGTGGGGTGGTGGGTGACTGGCTGAATCAGTTTTACAAACCCGGCCAGTTGGTCGGGACGTTTGATCTGCTGACCACGCTCAATCGGGCAATTTTCGAGACGTTTGTCTATCAGCGTCGGGAAGAGCAGGGAGTGCAGAGCCCAGCCTACACCTTGGCCTCCGGGAGCGGCTCGTGCCGGGATTTCGCGACTCTGATGATGGAGGCCGCGCGACATTGGGGATTTGGTGCGCGTTTCGTGAGCGGATACCTCCAGACTGCAACGAATCAGGATCAACACGGCGCAACCCATGCGTGGACTGAGATCTACATCCCTGGTGCCGGATGGAGGGGATTTGATCCCACAAATAACAAGCTCGCAGGAGTGGAGCATGTCTCGGTGGCTGTTGCTCGCGAGCCCAGCAAAGCGGCTCCTGTTTCCGGGTCTTGGAAGGGATCCCTGAATGCGTTCATTTCCATGACAGCGACTGTGGCCGTGGTTCCTGTTGGCTAGGTGCGAGCGCGTTTGGTTTTTTGATGGAAAACGTCACCGTCCGTCGTATTTGCTCCCAACTCGGTCGATACGCAGCCCGGTTACTTTTGCTGCCGGTCATTCGAGTTCGCATTTTGGCACCGCCGGATCCTCTGCCTCGCGGGAAAATGATCCTAGCATCAAATCATATCAGTCATTTTGACCCGCCAATTATCGGAGCATTTGTAGTTCGGCAGTTGGATTGGCTGGCGATGTAAGACCTCTTCAAAACCCCCTGGGACGGACGCTTGCTTCGTGCCATTGGTGCGTGTCCGGTTCATCGAGGATCGTCTGTTCGACGTGCGCTCCGCACAGCGATCTCACGGCTGAATGATGGCGCGGCGATCGGCATCTTTCCAGAGGGTGGAATCCGGGCTGGGGAGGGCTCGATTTTAGGTGGTGCTCCCATGCGGCCGGGTGTGGCGGTGTTGGCGATGATGGCAGATGCGCCGATCGTCCCTTGTGTGATCATCGGCTCGGAGCGGCTCTACAACCGAAGTAACTGGCGACCCTTTTTTCGGATTCCAATTTGGATCGGGCTCGGCACCCCTTTGTTTCCACGCAGCGATCTCATTGGTGTTGCTGCGAGAGCGGATCTCTGCGAACGCCTGCAACGCGCCTTGATCGGGTTACAATCGAGCTTGGTTCAAACCTATCACTTATCCCCTGATGATCTTCCGAAATCCCCACAAGCCCGGAAGGGCGAAGACCCGTATCTACGGTCCTAAAATGCGCAGACTATTCGGACGATCGTCCGCTTGGATGATGGATCGAATGATGTGTGCGATGATGAATCGGATCCAATGGGAGATGCGCGACCATGCGTGTACGCTCGAGGAGATTGAGGCGTATATCGAAGCCTGCAAACTCTTTTCCGCGGAGGAATTTTACCTTCCGATCAGGCAATCAGCGGGGCCGAACCTGATGGACAAGAGGGATCTCAAATTCCCACGGGTGATCAGTTGGCCAACACCGCACCCAAGTGGTTTTGCCGAAAACGACACTGCGCAAGCGATGTTTTTTTCGCTCACGAACGATTGGTCTCGGCCTGCTTTAATTGTTTTGCATGCCCTGATGTCTGCAAGTGACGTCGGATATCGTCGGCTGGCGCGATGGGCAAATGCGCGAGGATGGAATGTCGTCTTCCCGCACTTGCCGTATCATTATTCCCGGGGTCCACGGGGATTTCGTCAGGGTTCGCTGGCAATTTCTTCAAATCTGCCGCGTAATGCTGAGACGCTCCGGCAGGCGGTGACTGAAATTCGGCAGATCATGGCGGCGCTTCGTGCACAAGGGACTCGGGAATTTGGTTTACTGGGGACGAGCTATGGGGGGTGGGCCGGGGCCCTTGCTGCTCCGCTGGAGCCCGACCTTCGGTTTGTCGCGCTAGTTCAACCGATTGTCGATATTGAGCATGTGATCTGGGATAGTCCGATTTCCGCCGGATTGCGCCGCGCGATTGTCGAGCAAGGGATTACTCGTGGTGTCTCCGCGGAACATTCGCACCTGAGTTCGCCGCTCCATGTCGGGCGCCCTACGGCTCCCCATAAGCTAATTGTCTCCGGTAGATTCGATTCGATTAGCCCGGTTGGGCCGTTGCACAAAATTTGCAGGCGATGGGGAAATACCGACTTTGTTTCCGTCCGGCAGGGCCATTTCGGTTATCGAGCCCTCGCCAGTGCGAAGGAATGGATGGCACCATTACTTTAGTATCAGCAGCAGCGTCAGCGACCGACGATCGTGAAAGAATAATCGACTTCCAAGCGTCCATCTTCCAACTCTTGCACGACCTCGGGGGGAATCGGAGGGATCTCCGCCTCAATCACCGCTCGCACGCTGACGCTGGCAAGGCTTTCATTCGACGAATTTTTCAACACTCGCACCCCCTCGACGGAGCC
>JBGSMR010000109.1:0-5029 GCA_041740065.1 Chthoniobacterales bacterium | reverse complement strand
GCAAGGCGTGACAAACATCTTTAAAACCGATCCGACGCAGCTCATTGACGACATCAAATCGCTCCTTGGCATTCCAACAACGGGATTCTCGGCGACCAACACTGGTGAAGTAACCGTGGACTCTCCATCCTTGCTGGGGGTGCCGCAATCGGTTCAACCACAAACCGGCATGGCAGGCACCAACGTCGCAGGCGAACCGGGGGGGCCGCAAGTGATCTGGAACTCGGACTCCAATACACTTTACATCGTCGCCACCCGGCAGCAGCAAGAATGGGTCGCAGGTTACCTCACTTCCATGGACCGTCCCCAGCCACTCATCGCCATCGAGGTGAAGTTTTTAGAAACCAATAAAAATCCGAAGGAGAACCTTGGCATTGATTGGTCCGGCACGCTAGAGAATGGATTTACCGTTGCCGCTCGAGATATTCAGGCAACCCCAAATGGGGAAATCAGTCTCAATACGAATAACCTTTCTGATCAAGTTACAGGAACTCCACCGCCGGGCCAACCCACCTACGACTACCAGCAAAATACCCGGCGATACATTGCCCAGACCGGGATGCCTTACTCGGCGGTGCTTTCGGCCAGCGACGTAGCTATTACCCTCCAAGCGTTCATGCAGGATCGCGAGAGTAGTCAGGTCCAATACCCACGGGTGCTTACACGCAATAACCGGGAAGTGGTAATCCGCAGCGTTGTTAACCAACCCGTACTCGCGTCTTCATCGTCCGTCACTCAAGGCATTGGTGGCACCACCGCATCCAGCGTGAGCTATCTGCCCATCGGAACAATCATCAATGTTCTTCCCAAAGAAATGTCAGACGGATCGATCGCATTAAACGTCACGATCTCGATTTCTAATATCCTCACCGAAGTCCGCATTGGCCAGAACCAGGACTTGTACCCGGTTGCTAGCACCCGAGTTTTCAGTGCTGCGCTCTCCGTAGCCTCCGGTTACACGCTTGCAATTGGCGGATTGGACGAAGCCAATGATGTCACTGTGAATAATGGCATTCCGTTTTTGAAAGACATCCCGCTCCTTGGGGAGGCATTCAAAAGCAAGGGTCGCAATCAGCTAAAAAAGAACCTTATCTTGTTCATTACCCCGACGCTACTCCCGGCTCAGGGCACCTTAGGCATTGCCAAAAATCTCGAGAGCATTGTTCCTGACAAACCAGGCCTCCCAACTCCGCCCGCCTTCTCAACAGATGGATTTCTCGTCGGTGGACGCAATGCGGTGCCTGCGGCAGTGAGCTGGGTGCGCTATCGCGCAGATATCCTTCGAGCGACGGTTGATGAAAGCCTTACCGATCAAAAAACCTTGGATGAAATCAATGGCCTCGCGATGTTGGTCGACCGCTTGATCACCCAAATCGAACTCTTGATCGAAGCATTTCCTGAGCAGTCCGTAACCTTGTTGGCAAGCGCCAACACCCTCGAGGACGTGCATAGCGACTTACGCCGACTGTCCTCGGCCGCACGAAAAAATTTCCTGCGATTTTAGTCGAGATCGCCCGCTGAAGCTTGCTGGAGTTCTCGAGTCTGCATCGCACGAAAAATCTTGAGGTGTGCGTAGGAAACTTGTTCCGGGCAGCGGCTTTTGACGTCGGCCAACCGGAGCGTCCAGTCGCCGGCAAAGGCCCGTTCGATATCAGGGCGTAATTGAAGCGGAATGAGAGCACCAAGGTCGATGTCTTCGCCCTCTGCAAACGCATTTGCCAAATGGTCGATGATCGTTTCGACCCGCACATTCCGTTCTTGCGCGATCGTATCCGGGGAGTTGCCTGCGAGGAACGCTCGCACGGATTCGCGATTAGTCCCGCCTTTTGAGAGCGGGCGTCGCGGTGGCTCCGGCGCACGCATCTCTTCCGGAGATTCATCCGCAAACGCCTGCCGACCGGCATCAGCGACATGTCCGGCAACCACATCAAGAAACACATCAGAAAACTCCTCCATCTTGCGCCGCCCAACGCCGGGCAAGGCTGCAAATGCGTCGGCAGACTTTGGATACGTGCGTGCGATGTGGCGCAGGGTCACATCGGAGAATATGACGTAGGCTGGCACATCGCGTTCCTTCGCGAGATCGTAGCGCACCGCACGCAGTTTTTCGAACAGCGCATGGTCGTAATCGAAATCATCCCGGCTCGTCTTGCGTCTCACCCGCTCGGCTTTCACCGAGGCAGTGAGTTCAATTTTCCGTCGGGACTTAATTGCATCCAGCCCTTCGGCCGAGATGTCCACTGTCGGAAACTTCCCCTCCGCGCGCATCGCATAGCCGACACGGATCAACTCTGAAGCAATATGTTTCCATTCCGGAACTGAAACGTCCTTTCCGATTCCATACGTCGGCAAACGATCATGCCCCCTCGCCCGCACAGCCTCGGTCTTGGCTCCCATTAACACTTCAATGGTATAATTTAACCCGAACGCCCAGCCACTGGCTTGGCGAATCCGGTAAAGACAGGACAAGAATTTCTGCGCCGGCACCGTCGCATCGAATGTTTCCCGCGGATTCAGGCAGTTGTCGCACGCGCCGCAGTTCGGCTCGCTGAACGCCTCACCAAAATACCCAAGCAGCGATCTTCTCCGGCACTCCGGACACTCAGCATACGTCATCATCTGCTCAAGTTGCCGCATTGCCGTCAGCCGCTCGTCTTCGTTCTCTTTCTCATCAATAAAATGCCGCTGTTTCACCGCATCCCCGCGGCTGAAAAACAACAAGCACTCGGATGGTAACCCGTCCCGTCCCGCCCGGCCGGTTTCCTGATAGTAACCTTCGAGATTCTTCGGCAGGTCGTAGTGGACAACGAAGCGAACATTGGGTTTGTCGATGCCCATACCGAAAGCAATCGTCGCGCAAATCAGTCGGATATCATCGCGCAAAAAGGCTTCTTGGTTTCGCGAACGCTCGTCCGGTGAGAGTCCGGCATGGTAGGGCGCGGCTGCAAATCCCCCTTGTCGCAGGTTTTCTGCCAGTGACTCAGCACCCTTCCGCGACCAGCAATAAATGATTCCGCTCTCATCCCGGCGCTTGCCCAGGAAATCAATCAACTGTCCATGCGAATCTGCTTTCGGAACCACCCGGTAAAGCAGGTTAGGTCGATTAAAACTCGCTTGGAATGTCAGCGGATCTCTGAGCGACAACAAGCGAACAATATCCTCCCGCACGCGCTCTGTTGCGGTTGCCGTCAGCGCCATCATCGGCACGTCCGGAATGACGCCACGCAACTCAGCGAGCCGGCGATACTCCGGGCGAAAATCATGCCCCCACTCACTGATGCAATGCGCCTCGTCAACCGCAATAAGCCCCGGCCGCCATCCCGCCACATCGTCAAGAAATCCAGATAACATCAACCGCTCCGGCGCAACATACAAAAGCTTGTATTCCCCGCCGTGCAACCCGCGAAGACGCCTCCGGGATTCCTTAGAATCCAGCGAGGAATTCAAATACGTGGCAGCGACTCCATTCGCAGTCAAACTATCCACCTGATCCTTCATCAGTGCGATCAGAGGCGATACAACCACCGTGAGCCCATTGCGAAGCAACGCAGGCAATTGGTAACAGAGGGATTTCCCTCCTCCGGTCGGCAGCAGTGCAAACACATCGCGACCCGCAAGCGCTGCGTCCACAATCTCCTCCTGCAAAGGACGAAATCCATCGTGCCCGAAAATTTCCTTTAATACACTGAGCCGCCGCTGCCGCATTTCCATTTCGGTCGAAAATTACAACACTCAATCGGATTCTCCAAGGATAGACATAATTCGAGAGAAATTTGTCGATTTCCCTTGATCATTCTACAAGCGTCGTTACATTGATCTCCTAATCGCGGGGTGGAGCAGTCTGGTAGCTCGTCAGGCTCATAACCTGAAGGTCATTGGTTCAAATCCAATCCCCGCCACCACTTTAAGAGGCTTGCAATCAACCGGTTGCAAGCCTCTTCATTTTACCGTCCGACCGGTAAAAAATACCTCTGAAATGCACGAAACTGCAGCGAAATGACGCAGAGTTTGCACGGATAGTTGCATGAATAAAATGTGCCCTTCCAGCTCCGACTCCCCTTACTCGTGCTACTCCAATTAGCACGAGCGGGTCGGCACTACGGCTTCAGCGTCGTATTCTCGTCGGTGCTGGTGTTTCCTTTTCGGGCGCCGAGGGAGCTGGTTGCTTGATCCGTGGTGTTGTGGTGTTTTTTGTCCGTAGCACGGCTTGCCAGCTTACTACCCCTTCGATTCACTCTTGCCCTTCCCTTTTGGTTTATTAAGAGGAAAGACTGTGTAGCGACAACTAAAACTGACTCCTGACGACGATTAAAACTGACCACCCTGGCGGGGATAAAACGGTGCCGGTGGTTTGGGCGTGGCATTCACGCCTGAAGGCAGCCTGAAGTGGCGGCTTGAATGATAAATCACCGTTAAATTAATCAGCTCATTTACGAGCGTAACAGGAGAGTCAGTATCACCGTGAGCGCAATAAAAGCGGGAGCTTACCGCAACACGGCGCGGAAGTATCTGCGGCAGGCAGATCCAAGCAAGCAGGAGAAGTAACCCCACGATTGGCGGACGCGAAAAGATCCGCTGGAAGTCGTGTGGCGCGCGGCGCGAGGGATGTTGGAGACGGCTCCGGCGCTGCAGGCGAAGGCGCTTTTGGAGCACCTGAGCGAGCGGACGGCAGGCGGGATCGAGAAGGAAGTGTTTTTCTCGCAGGAAGCGCGGCCAGGGGCGATTGTGGCGGAGGACTGGACGGACATGAGGGATCTGGGAGTGAGCATCTGCGGGGTGAAGCTCGATCACCTGATGTTCCATGCGGTGCTGCCGTATTCGAACTGGCAATGGGCGGTGAGGAGCCGCAGCGAGTCACTGCTGTCGGTTCGTTCCGGGCTCAAGGCGACGATTGGACGGCTGGGCCGGGTTCCCAAGGAGCTGCTTATCGATAATTCCTCGACGGCGACGCACCGGCTTTCCGGTGACGGGAAGCGACGGGGGTTCAACGAGGAGTTCGTCTCGGTTTGCGCCCATTTCGGGATGAGCC